>NZ_JBFIII010000135.1 GCF_041601295.1 Immundisolibacter sp. | reverse complement strand
TTGTTCTGGAAGGACAGGGCGGTCTTGACCCGATCGCGCAGGCAGTTGGCGCCTTCCAGCGCCGCCTCGGTGTCCTTGCCCTTGACGCCCAGGATCAGGTAGTCGAACTCGCCCTTGGCCTCGCGCGGGTCGGCAACCGCTTCGAGGTGTTCGCGCACCATATGGTCACCACGGATGCCGGTGAGCTTGAGGCCGTTCTTGCGGATGGCCTCGACGTGCGCCGGGCGCCCCACCAGCGTTACGTCGACGCCGGCCAGCGCCAACGCGCCACCGAACACCGAACCCAAACCGCCGGCGCCCAGGATACAAACTCGCATCGTCTTCTCCAGAATGTTGTGTGAATGTGGCTGGCTTTATCCCAGACCATAGAAACGGGCGGCGTTGCCACCCAGGATAGCCGCCTTGTCGGCGGCACTGATTGTTGGGTTACCGAGCAGTTCGTCAATTTCGTGCTGGATGGACGCGTCGTTGACTTCGTGCGGGAAGTCGCTTGAGAACACGAACGGCCCGGCGCCGTACTGGGCGATGCCAAAGGCCAGGGCGTCCTCGTCACCCTCGATACCGACAAACAGGCGCCCGCTGTCCATGTAGTCGCGAACGAGCTGGCGCACCTCACTGCCTTTGCGGGCCTTGATGTAGCGGCCGGTGGGGTCGTACGGCGTAAACGCCGAGAACGAGCCCGGCAGGCGCTCCATCAGCAACAGCAGCCAGGCCAGGCCACCCTCCATGAAGCCAAAGCGCACCCGCGGGTAGCGGTCGAACACGCCATGCAGGATGAGGTCCACGGCCTGGATGGTGATGGCGAACGGGTGCCCCAGGGCATGCGTGCCGGCAAACACCTGTTGGTGATTCAGCCCAAGATCGGGATGGGCGCCGCCGTGCACGGCCAGTGCGCAGCCGAGCGCATCGGCGACCTCGTACACGCGGGCGTATTCATGCGCGCCAAGCAACAGCGGCAGGCCGGTGGGGGGCAGCATGGCGCCTTTCAGGCCCAGCTTGTCCACGGCGCGTTCCAGTTCTGCCGCGGCGGCGGCCGGGTCCTGCATGGGAATCAGCGCCATGGCGTTAAGGCGCGGGTCGGCTGCGAGGTAGTCCTCGGCAATCCAGTCGTTGTAAGCCTGACAGGCCCCGATGGCCAGGTCCGGATCGGTCAGGCGCCCGTAGGCCAGCGCAATGGTGGGGTACATGACTGCCGCGCTGAATCCGGCACGGTCCAGAAATGCCCGCCAGCCGGCGACGCCCGGATCCTGAAACGAGCCATCCAGGCTGACCCAGGCACCGTGGTGCAAATGGTCGAGCTGCGGAAACGGCCCAAGCAGCCGCACGAAGGCGCTCTCGCGCAGCTGGCCGGGCATGCGCCGGACGATGGCGGGCAGGTCCTCGAACACGTGTCCATCGCCGTCGATGATGTTGATTTTCTGGTCCATGTCTGGGCCTCCTGGTGGTCGGCGCGTTCGGGTCAGGTGGTAGTCGGTTCGCCCGCCTTGCGCGCCAGGTTGTCGGTGAATTGCTGCATAACCTGATCGGTTTTTCTTTTGATGATGGACTGTCCAAACTCGCCGAGCTTGCCCAGGATATGCGCTTCGGTCACCACCAAGAGCTCGGTGAGCTCCGGTTCAAGCGTGGTCAGTACCAGCTGCGTACGGGTGCGCAGGCCACCGGGGATGCGCTTGTCCTTGGCTTCGCCGGAAAAGACCAGTTGGCGCTCGGCGGCGAGCAGTTCTTCCACGGTAATCTGCCCGCCGAGCTCCAGGCCGACCGGGCCGATACGCAGCTTGAGCACGCCGCGGTAGCGATCCTCGCCCAGCGGCTCGACGCTGACCACGCCGGGAATGCACAGCGCGACGGCCGGGATGTCGACGAGCAGCGTCCACAGCGTATTCACCGCCACCGGCAGGCTGGCGCGGTATTCGAATTCCATGACTTGGGTTTCCGTTCAGGCGGCGCGGGCGGCCGCCTCGGTGAGCGCGCGGCGGGTGAATACCACCGCCATATCGCGCTTGTATGACGCACTGCCGCGCAGGTCGTCCAGCGGATCAACCGCATCGCGGGCAAGCTGCGCGGCGGCGGCAATGCGTTCGGGCGTGGGGCGCTCGCCGATCAGGGCGGCAGCAACCGCTTGCGCCAGTACCGGTACCGGACCGGCCGAGCCGATGCCAACACGCGCCTCGGCTACCCGACCGTTGCCGTCCAGGCACAACAATGCGGCCACGGATACGGCGGCGTAGTCGTCGGCGCTGCGCGGCAGAAATTTCTGATACGACCAGCCAGCCCCGGCCGGCGGGGCAGGGGCGGTGACGTGGGTCAGGACCTCGGTTGGACCCACGGCGGTGGTAAAGAAGTCCTCGAAGAATCCCCCTGCCGGTACCCGTCGCTCGCCCTCGGCAGAGCACAGGTGCATGGTGGCATCGAGTACCCGCCACACGGCCGGTGCGTCCATGGCCGGATCGCCCTGCGCCAGGCCGCCGCCGACGGTGGCCGACATGCGAATGCGGACCGTCGCCACGTGGCCATAGGCTGCGGCAAGCAGCGGCGCGGCGCGGCCGAGTGCGGCGTCGGTTTCCATCAGCCGGTGACGCACACCGGCACCGGCGCGGATGCCGTCGTTGTTTACCGTGAGGTCGCCGAGGCCCGGGACGCGTTGCAGGCTTACCAGCACGGTCGGTTGCACCAGTTCCTGCTTCATCAGGTTCAGCAGGCTGGTGCCGCCGGCGATCAGTTTGGCGTCGTAGCCGTGTTCTGCCAGTAGTGCGCAGACTGCGGCCAGGCTGTCCGGTGCCTGAAATTCGAAGCCCCTCATGCCTGGTCCCCGGCAGCGGCTGCCTCTATGGAGCGCACGATGCCGTAGTAGCCGGTGCAGCGGCACAGGTTGCTCATCATCCAGGCCTTGATGGCAGCCTGGTCGGGGTGTGGGTTTTCCTCCAGCAAGGCGCTGGCCGCCATCAGTTGTCCGGGCGTGCAGATGCCGCACTGAAAGCCGCCATGCTCGATAAAGGCGTTCTGGATGGGCTTGAGTTCCTCGCGCCCGGCGAGGCCCTCTACCGTCGTCAGTTCGCAGCCGTCGGCCATCGCGGCCAGGGTCAGGCAGGAGCTTACGAGCCGGCCGTCGAGGCGCACCGTGCAAGCGCCACACACGCCCACGCCGCAGCCTTCCTTGGTGCCGGTGAGGCCGACGTCATAGCGCAGAAAGTCGACCAGTAGCCGGTTGCCCAGCACTTCACCTTGCCATGGCGCGCCGTTTATATGCAGCGCCAGGGTCACCGTCTGTTCGGCCATTGGCCTTCTCCTTGCTGATCGTTTGGTCGGCGTCGACGCCATGATAATGTGCCGGCCAGTCAGGCGGGAACCCTGCCCGGTTTGCTTGCCCAAGACCACGAGGAGATTCGCATGACGCTGAAGTTCGTCGGCCAACGCACGGCGCGTATGGAAGGGCCGGACAAGGTAACAGGCGCCGCCATGTATGCGGCCGATTACGTGCTGCCCGACATGCTGTGGGGCCGCATTTTGCGCAGCCCTTATCCGCACGCACGCATTGTTCGCATTGATACCGCCGCCGCGCGGGCCCTGCCTGGCGTGCACGCGGTAGTCACCGGTGCGCAGTTTCCGTGTTACGCCGGGCGCGCCATCCGTGACCATGCGGTCCTGGCCGTGGACAAGGTCCGGTTTGTCGGCGACCGGGTGGCCGCCGTGGCAGCGACTACGCGGGACATTGCCGAGCAGGCGCTGGCATTGATAGACGTCGAGTACGAGGAATTGCCGGCGGTGTTTGACGTCGACACCGCCACCGCGCCCGGCGCGCCAGCGGTGCATGAGCAACCCAAATCCTATGCGGGTGCTTTTTCCCATCCGCAGGAGCCGAACCTGCCAAACGTGTGCGCCTATATGCGTTGGGAGCACGGTGAACTCGACGCCGGCTTTGCGGCCGCTGACCGGGTGTTCGAACACACCTTTCACACGCCAACCGAGCACCATGGTTATCTTGAGCCGCACGCCGTGCTGGCGCGGGTGGCTGCCGATGGCCGCGCCGAGGTGTGGGCGTCCAACAAAAGCCCGTACATGCTGCGTGCGCAGCTGGCTGCCTGCTTCGGGGTCGAACCGACGACCATCAAACTGCACAACCTGCATATCGGTGGTGACTTCGGCGGCAAGGGTTCGCAGATGGAAGCGCCGGTGGCCTACCTGCTGGCGCGTGAGTCCGGTCGGCCGGTGAAGCTGGTCATGAGCTACACCGAAGAGCTCATGGCTGCCAATACCCGCCACGCCGCCCGCATCGACATCAAGACCGGCGTAAGGAACGACGGCACCCTGACCGCCATGCAGGTGCACATCAAGTTCAACGGCGGTGCCTATGGCGCCTACAAGCCGCTGCCGAGTCTGAACCTGCACGGCGCCGACCAGGCAGCCAGTTGCTACCGGGTGCCGGCCATCGATATCCACAGTACGGTGGTTTATACCAATACGCTGCCGGGCGGCCATATGCGCAGCCCCGGCGCCCCGCAGACCATTTTTGCGGTGGAGGCGCAGTTCGATCTGATGGCCAGGGCGCTGGGCATGGACCCGGCGGCGTTTCGGTTGAAGAACGTGCTGCAGCCGGGTGATGCCTCGCCCACCGGCGCGCAGTGGCCGACGGTGCGCGCGCAGCAAACGCTGGAGGCCGCCCTGCGCGAGTCGGGCTACCACGAGCGTCGCGGCAAGGAGCCGAACGTCGGTTTTGGCATCGCCATGTACGAGCGCGGCGTGGTGGGCGGCGATTCCAGCTGCAAGCTGGAACTCGCGCCCGATGGTCGGGTGACCGTGCTGCTGCCGATCGGCGACCCCGGTCAGGGCACCTTCACGGCCGTGCAGCAGTTCGTAGGTGAGACGCTGAACGTGCCCCCGGCCTCGGTGCAGATTCGCCTGGCCGACACCGACGGACTGCCGTTCGACTTTGGCGTCGGCGGCTGTCGCACGACCTATGCCATCGGCCAAACCGTGTTGCAGGCGGTGGCCGCATTGCGTGAAAAGCTGGCGCCGATGGCCGCCGAGGTGCTTGGCTGCGCGGTCGACGCGCTGGCCTGGGAGGGCAGCAGTGCGCACAGCGATGGGCGCAGCGTGACCCTGCTACAACTTGCGGCCAGCGCCGGTGAAACGGTGTCAGCGCAGGTGTACCAGAAGCTCGGCCTTTTTCCGGACGCGCCGGATACCAACTTCACCGCCCAGGTGGCCGAAGTGGCCGTGGATCCGGAGACCGGCCAGGTCACCGTGCGGCGCATCACCAGTGCCCATGACGTCGGCACTATCGTCAATCCCGAAGGGCATCAGGGTCAGATCGAGGGCGGTATGCTGATGGGCCTGGGCCTTGCTGTGATGTCCGAGCACCGCATGGAAGACGGTAAACCGGTGGCGCTGCATCTGGGCGACTACAAGATTCCGTGCATCGCCGACATCCCGGAGCTCAGAACCGTGCTTCTGGAGCGCGACGAAGGCCCTGGGCCGTTCAACTGTGGGCCGATTGCCGAGGCCGCCAACGTGCCCGCACCGGCGGCAATCGCCAACGCGGTGGCAGACGCGATTGGCGCAGCGGTCATGGAATTGCCGGTCAGCGCCGAGCGCGTTTACGCCTTGCTGCAACACACCCGCCGCCCGCGCGCGGCCTGAATCAGGAGCCCCGATATGGCCGTCATCATGCT
>NZ_JBFIII010000134.1 GCF_041601295.1 Immundisolibacter sp. | reverse complement strand
GCTCGGCCACCAGCGCCTCCACCAGTCGCACACCCGGTTCGTCGATGCCTGCGGTCGGGTCGTCGAGGATCAGCAGCCAGGGCGCCGGGCTCATCGCCTGAGCCAGCAGCACTCGCTGACGCTGGCCACCGGACAGGCTGCCAAACGGTTTTGCGCCTATTCCGGCGACGCCGGTACGTTCCAGTGCTTGGGCATGGGCCGCCTTGGCGGATCGGCTTGAGCCCAGGAAGGCCGGCCTGCGTTGGCCGAGAAGGGCCATGATGTCGTTGACCGTCATCGGCACGTTGCGGTCGAAGTCCGGCAATTGCGGGACATACCCCATGGGTGTCGTGACCTCGCCCTCGAACCGGACCGTCCCCGAATGCGGCATCTGGCCCAGCAGTGCGCGCACCAGTGAAGTCTTGCCGCCGCCGTTCGGCCCTACCAGGCAGTGCAGCGCACCGGCTTCTACCCGGAAGCTCACCTTATCGAGCACTTGCATGCCTCCCAATTGCAGGGAGACGTTGTCGAACACTATGGCGGGGCCGCGCTTTGATTGTTCCTCCTTCATTGCGTTCATCGCTGGGTAAACTCGACGGCTTCGGCCAAGGTTTCGAGGTTTTCGCGCATCGCTACCTCGAATTCGTCCGGGCTGTAGGTATTGCCAGTGATGTGAGACAGCGCAAAAACTTTCACGCCGGTGGCTGCCTCGATAGGCTTGGCGAGGTCGAGGGAGAAATTCTTCTCGGCGAACAGCACACGTACATTGGCCTTCTTGATCGCGTCGATGGTGTTGGCCAACTGGCGCGCCGTCGGCGCGGCGCCGTGACGCGGCTCGATCACGGCGCTCACGAACAGGCCGAACTCCTGCATCATGTAGTCGTAACCGGCGTGTGTTGTCGCGCACCGGAACGAAGACAAATCCAGTGCGGCGAAGCGGGTCATGAAGCCGGCCCTTAGCTCGCGGATACGCGCGGCATAGGCCAGGGCGTTTTGTCGATACGCGGCAGCGTTGTCAGGGTCCAGTTCGCCCAGCCGGCGAGTGATCTCGAAGACCTGTTGTATCACTGCCGTGGTGGATACGAAGGTATGCGGATTGACCACTTTGGCGCCGCCCTGGTCGCCACCGACGGGAATAAGGGCAACCGAGGCATTGGCCTGGATAATCGGCAGGTTCGCCCCGCGGCCGGCGGCCTTGATGATCTGAAAGGCCCATTCATCGTGTCCGATGCCGTTGACGACCAGAACATCGATATTCATCGCGCGGGTGATGTCATCGGGCTGCGGCTGGTAGTTGTGCGGATTCGCCTCCGCCGGGATGAGCGCAACCACCTCCGCCCGGTCTCCAACGATATTTGCCAGGAAGCTGTAGTAGGGATGCAGCGTGACGCCGATTTTAAGTTTCTTGCCTGATGAGGGTGTGGTGCCCGCGAGTGCGATGGCGGGTATCAGCAACAATAGCGCGATGCAACGGCGCCACAGTGCGTGGTGTTTCGTAGAAACGGTCATGGCTGAGTTCCTTTTACGCGTTCGACTTCGCTGGCACCGTTGTAAGGGATGATCTGGCGCCAGCCATCGCCGACCAGCGACTCGGGCTTGACGATTCCAGGGTAGGGCGCGTTCGGGTTGCGGTGGATCCAGATCGTCGCTTGGTTGGCCCACATGACACCGGCATGCGCGTGACCGATGACGAGCAGGTAGGCGCTCTGGCCCGGCGCGCGGCCGGCGGAGCCGTAATAGACCGTAGCGCCCTGGCCCTGGGTGGCTTGCGACACCTTGTTGGCGGTCTGGTCCGGCGGCGTGATAGGCGCGTCGGCGTGCACGTCGCCGGAAGCGGCATGCGGCTGGTGGGTGCCGGGCAGAATCAATTGCCAGTGCACCTCGCCATTGGTCTTCCAGAAGGCGTCACGGTAGAAGGGCGGCAGCAAAATTTTCTGGGCACGCTCCAGCGTGATCCAGCCGCCGGTATCGTTGTTGAACCAGATGATTTCTTCACCGGCAGGCAGCAGCGCGCTGTGGATGGCCTGATCGACCGGACCCAGGCCATCGAAGGAGCGCACCTGCCAGCTCAAGGGGATCGGTGGGCCGGCTTTTTGCGGTCGCAGCATCAGATAGCCTGCCACGCTCGCAATGACGGCCAAGGCTGCTAGCAACAGTGCCAGCGATTCCCACCGGCCAGAGACCGGGTGCACGATCTTGATTGCGCTATTTGCGTGATCGCTTGGCACACTTGCACCGGGGGCGCGACGCCAACGTGGCGATAGGAGAGCCATCAGAGAAACGCGATCCAGCGGCCGAGGAATATCACGCCCGCCCACAATGCCAACGAACTGAACCCCGCGACACGCGCCTGGCTGGGAGGCAGTAGCGTCGTGTCCCATTCGGCAATGCGGCGAAAGACGCCCAAATGGAATACCCCCATGTTGAGCCCCGCCAGCATTAACACACCCATCTTGCATAAGAATGCGGTGTTCTGGGCATAGGTCGTGGCATTGGCGACGAACATGAGCAGGCCGGTGATCACGCAAGCCACGAAAGCGACCCAGGTGAGCGGCAGCAGGTCTTGTATCAGCCGTAGCGTGCTGCGGCGATGGGAGGCAATGCCAAGCAGCCGCAAATCGACGACGGCGATGGTCCCGAACACAAGGGCAATGCCGATCACATGCACCGATTCAAGGGCTGGAAAAGCGGAGCCCGACTCTCGAACCAGAGTGGCGACAGAGGTGTCCTCGAGGGCTTGCAGTATTGATTGAATGTCCATGGCGAATACCTGAGAGCTTTCGTTGAAAACGCTTGGATCAGTAGGCGATCCAGCGGCCGCAGATGATCACGACGCACCACAAGGCGATCAACAGCCAGGCAAGCATCTTGACGGGACGGGTCTCACCATCGCTTTGTGCAGGGGCAGCGGGGCGTAGGAAGGGACGCCGGAGCCGCCATGCCAGTGTGAACACACTTATGACCAGGGCCATCTTCAGCCAGAACGTCGTGTTGACGAGCACGCGGTCTGGCTCGCCAATGATCATGAGCAACCCCGTGGCGAGCAGGGCGAAAAGCGCGCTGCGCATCCACGGGTAGTAACGGCGAACCACGCCACGCACGGGCTCATCCGTGGCGAGCACGCCGGCCAGCCGCAGGTCGGAGATGACGGCGGCGCCGAAGATCACTGCGATGGCCATGATATGCACGCTCTGGACAGTGGGTATGATCCAGAGCATGTCCCTGATGGCCGTGCTCAACGGCGACGCGTAGATCCAGGCGATGATGAATTCTGATGTCATCTGCTTTTCTTCCACATGGGGTTAGAAGTCTTGAGGTGTTGCGATCGGATGCAAACCCGCCGCATCTTCTGGCAGTAGGTAGCCTTCATTGATCGAAAGGGCTTTGGCGTCTTCGAATCTCTGTTCGTAGTTGCTGAAGCTTCCATAACGCTGGCCAAGCACTTCCTTGGAGTAAGGCACCTTGGTGTCGTAGATCAGGCCGCAACCGGTCTCCTGGTCAGTGAGGTAGGTCGCACTGGGCACCTGGATCCACGGCGGGCGTACGCCCCCTTGCAAGTTGCCGGTAGCGGGATCGCGCGCGGCGGTCTTGCCATCGCGGGCGACCCGCGGCGCCTTCGGCATGGGTTTGCCGTTACGTACCCATTGGTCCATGCGATCCAGAAGCGAGGAGACAACCAGCTCCGCCGGTTCGTCGTACAGCGTCCGGCACCGTGGGTCGTCACCCTTGCCGACGTCGGCAGCGAAGAGTTCGGTATGCTCCGTACCGAGGTCGGCCAGCCGCAGGTGCGGCATGCCGGTCACTTCGTAGTAGCGAACCTGCGGGCTGTCGGTGTCCGGCGGCAGGTTGATGCCTTCGATCACGTCATGCATCAGTTCGGACTGGCTGTAGACCGTCACGAATGGCACGCCGTCGGGCGTCTGGCGCGGCAGCCGGATGACGTCGCCGCCCACCTCTCCGTAGGCCATACGGCCGGTCATGTAGGCATCGATCAGCGGCCTTGCGTCGGGCATACGCCATTGCTGGTGCCGGCCCTGGTCGAGGTAGTCCATCCAGACTTGCGCGGTCACGGCCCAGCTATTGACATAGACACGTTGCACGTCGAGGCCTGCCAACGGGCTTTGTGCCGTTTTGGTTTTTAGCAACAACGCCAGTTGCGCCCCTATGCCCTGGGACTGTGGAGCGAACGGATCGGGACCTTCGCCGCGGGTGAAGTGTTGTGGGTCGTAATAGGTGCCCAGCGGCGCGTAGCGTGCAAAGTCGAAGCGGCGCATGAACTCGAAGTTTACGATCCGTCCGTACTGAGCAATCTGATCGGCCTCGGCCGCCGGGGTGTCCGAGATGAACTTGGGATCGACTGGCGGCTTGTTCACATTCAGCGTGTACCCGACGTACGCATAGCCGCGACGTAGCAAATAGTCGCGGGTCAGGATCCATCCCGCGGCGCGCTCGCCGAACCAGCTGAACGGCTCGATCACGACCGTGCCATTGAAGCGTGCGGGGTCAGCCGGTTTGCGCACCAGAATGCGTGTGGTGTAAGGCGCCTCCAACAGGGTTTTGCCCGAGGCGGTAATGGCCGGGGCGACGCCTTGCAGGTAAAACTCCTCCTCGATGTAGCCGTATTTGTCGAGGTCGCTGTATTCGGTGCCCGGGCGTTTGGCCGATGAGAGCGGTGGCTTGCCGGAAGGTGGCACAGGGATGGCCGTGGGCATTCGGGGCACTTCTGCGAACGTGTTCGACGAGAGGAGCAGCGACAGCAGGGCGCTTATCAGCGTCGGCCGCAGCAGGCTGAGGGTTGTCAGTCGTTCCATCCGATCAGCTCCAGGTGGTTATTGATGGGGGCTTCACTCGAGGCTGAGGGACGCCTTGCCCTCGCTGTCGATCACGATATGGTTGTTCTCGCAGACATACTCTTGAATGGCGTAACTGGACCGCTTGTAGTCGAACGTGAAGCGATAGGGGGTGTTGAGCACCTGCGGATCCTCGATCACGACCTGGTTCTCCAAGCGATCCGGCGACCGTAGTTTGATGCGTTCGGTGATCTTCATATCCTTACTGTGCGGAACGTCGTAGAAGCTCACGTCCGTTCGCACGCCTTGTGTTTCCACGACGAGCGTGTCGCCTTCCCAATGGCCGCGTGAATGGCCCTGGTAGACAGGGTCCAGCGTCTCCTTTGCTGGCATCGCTTCGTTCAGGATGATCCGGCGGACCTGCTGGAGATATTCACCGAGGACGACCACTTGCTTGTCGTCGTGAATGATCTGGATCGGAAAAAGCGCCGCCATCAATGTTGGCATTCCCTCGGGCAGGCATCTGGAACTTGTTGTGGCCAGTGGCGTTCCGGCCTCGTTCGCTGCGTCTTGTTTCTTCTTGAGCGCGACGTATTCGTCGGCATAGGGCGCCTTCAGGTCCATCGGTCCGCCCGGGTGCACCGGGTTGTCCGGATCCTCGCCGAACCAGTCGTCCGGGGTTCTTTCCCAGGTGCCGCTGATGTCGGGGCGCGCGCTGACGCTGTGTTTGTCGCTTAGAGGCTTGGAAGGTGTGGCGGCGTTGCACATCCCGGCGGTGGTCACTAGGACGACGCCCAGGACGATCATTGCCGTGTTCAAGGTTCGTGTCGGTTTCATTGAAACGTCTCCACGCTGCTGGTCTGGTCTGGTCTGGTCGGTAAGGTCGTCAGGAAGCCGGGGAGGGACTTCTCATCCGCCGCCCGTGAGTACGACGTCACCGATCTTGATTTCCACGAGCAGGCCACCTGGCTCACCGTTTTTCAGCGGAGTGAAGGTGATCTCGGCACTCTCGCCG
>NZ_JBFIII010000133.1 GCF_041601295.1 Immundisolibacter sp. | reverse complement strand
GCGGATCGCTGGCGACCGCCGGGTAGTCGTTGATGGGCGCCGCGACCACGTCGGCGTGCTCCAGCCGGGTCATCAGCTCGGCCCGCGAAAATTGGGCGCAGCGCGTGGCCATTTCCCGATCCAGCGCATCGCGGTTTTTCAGTCGCGTGCCCCCATCGACGAAGCGTGGGTCCACGGCCAGTTCCGGTGCATCCAGCGCCCGGCACAGGTTGCGATAGAACTTGTCGTTGAAGGCCGCCAGATGCACTTCGCCGCCGTCCGCGCAGCGGTAGCTGTTGTAGGGCGCATAAAACGGGCTGCGGTTGCCCACCCGCGGCGGCGGCGAGCCGGTGAGCAGGTACTCGCCAAGCTGCACCGGCTGCAGATGGACCACGCCGTCGATCAGTGCCACCTCGGCCGCCTGGCCCTGGCCGTCCCGCGCGCGGGCCCACAGGGCGACCATGGCGGTATAGGCCACCAGCGTGGCGGCGGTCACGTCCGCCACCGCGGCGCCGGCTTTGAGCGCCTGACCGCCGGGCTCGCCGGTGCCGGCTATGAGGCCACCGAGTGCTTGCGCCGACGGGTCAATGCCCGGCCGACCGGCGTAGGGGCCGGTCTCGCCGTAGGTGCTGACGGTAACCAGGATGATGTCGGGCCGGATGCGACACAGGGCGGCATAGTCGAGTCCGAGCTTCTCGCGGGCGGGACTGCGCACATTGTGGATAACGATGTCGCTGTTCGCCACCAGCCGGGCCAGTACTTCCTGGCCCTGTGGGCGGGTCAGGTCCAGCACCATGCCGCGCTTGTTGCGGTTGACGCCGATGTACAGGCCGGTGTCGTCGCCGCGGCGCGGGCCGACGCGGCGACCTTCCTCGCCACCGGGGGGCTCGATCTTGATGACCTCGGCGCCCATGTCGCCGAGCAGGGTGGCGCCCAGCGGCGCCGCGACCATGCTGCCCAGATCAAGCACCCGGATACCGGTAAGCGGCATGGGTGGACTGCGGCTATGTCAGCGCGGCACGACCTGGATGGCGTCTTCCGGGCAGGCGGCCACGCAGCGCAGGCAGTTGCGGCAGTCCTGCTCGTTGTCGGCAAAGGCCTGGCGACGGCCGTGCGCCCGCACCTTCAGGCGCGGCAGAAAACCTTTGACGTGGGTGTTGAACTCATCGTCGGTCAGGCGGCGGATGCTGAACACGCCTTCCGGGCACACCTGGGCGCATTTTTCCTTGCCCTCGCAGCTGTTGCGGTCGATCAGCACTCGCCACTTGCCGGCTGTTTCTTCGCATTGGTCGAGCGCGCTTGCCACGGTCATGTTTCTGCTCCTCTGTTAGGGAAACGCTAAATAAATCCATCCTGGATTTCTCGGCACACGTCCCCGGAAAAATGTAATTTTCCGGGGACTCGCAGAATCAATGGCTTGCAGCCATTGATTTTGGCACTACACCCTTGTGCCGGTTGAACCCGTAATTGAACCAGCGGTTCCTTCTTTGTCGAAATTGGTTGTCGAAATTGTTTGTCGAAATTCAAACCCGACCCAGCCGGGCCAGGGTCGCCTGCGCCTCGTCCACGATGCGGCGCACAATCTCGCCGGCCGGCAACACCTCGTGAATCATGCCGGATACCTGACCGGCGGGCAGGCCGCCATCGTCCACCGCACCATCGTAGCGGGCATGGCGGGCGGCATCGCGTCCGACGCTGATGTGCTGCGCCGGGAAAGGCTGGATGTCCTGCGGCCGGGCGTCCCAGTGCTCGGTGAAAGCGTTGCGCACCAGCCGGCACGGCTTGCCACTGTGGGCGCGAGTCACGACCGTCCCCTCCTCGTCGATGGCGACGATCTTCTGTTTGTAGGCATCGTGGGCGTAGGCCTCGGCGGCGGCGACAAAGCGTGTACCCAGCCACACCCCGCAGGCGCCCAGGGCCAGCGCCGCCACCAGGCCCCGCCCGTCGCCAATGCCACCCGCCGCCAGCACCGGGATATCAACCGCGTCCACCACCTGCGGCAACAACGTGAAGCTGCCGATGCGCCCGGTGTGGCCGCCGGCCTCGTGGCCCTGGGCGATCAGCAGGTCCACCCCCGCGGCGGCCAGGCGCTTGGCCTGGCGCACGTTGCCGATGACGGACATGACCGTCATGCCCCGCGCGTGGGCGGCGTCCAGCACGCCAGCTGGCGAACCCAGGCCCGAGATCAGCACCGGCACTCGGGCTTCCAGCACCACATCGATCTGGCGCTGCACCTCGGCCGAGTATTCGGCCACCGCGTCGCTGCGCTCGCTCTTGACCTGCCCGAACAGGATGTCGACGCCGAACGGCCGGTCGGTGAGCGTACGCACTTTGGCGATGTGCTCGGCCAGTTCGTCAATCGACAGGCCTTCGGCGCCAATGACGCCAAGGCCGCCGGCCATCGATACCGCAGCCGCCAGCTCGCCACGGGCGATAAAGCCCATGCCGGCCTGGCAGATCGGGTAGGCAATGCCGAGGCGTTCGGTGAGGATTGTGGAAAGCGGGTTATGGGTGGCCATGTCGGGGTCGCCGGGAAGATTTGCCCTAAGCATAACGGCCGTTCGGGCTGCAGCGCATGTCGGGCGCCGACATACCCTCGCCTGCCGGCAAGGCAGGAGGAGCCGTGGCAAGCAATTCGGTGTAATGCGCGGTACTGGACCTGTGCCGGGCGCGCAACCCGGCCAGGTCAATTTCCCGATCGAAACCTAACTGTAGAGTGCGTTCTCAGCAGCGCGGACGAATGTGTCAAGGCAAGACCTGCCATCTTGGCGCCTTTTTGATAACCGGCAGGACACCACCGGGCATCGTTTCATTCTGGCCCGGTGGTGTCCTGCCGGTGCGTGCATGGTTGAGTGAAAGACTAGGCGCCGCTCGCATGGCGATGGCGTGAGAATTTTCTAGGCGGAAAGTACCACCAGGTCGCAACTACCAGCGAGCCGAAGACAGAGTACGCCAGTGCTAAGGCCCAGAGCGGAGCCTCGTAGTACAGGACGCGCTGAACCCAGTGCTCTATGAAGCTTGCCGCGTATGCTGCTTCTCCTGCCTGCTCGCGTAACCAGGACTCGAGAATGGTGAGAGGACATAGCTGACCGAGCCAAGCCTGGGCCACGGCGATAGCGATGGCCGTTACATGCGCGAGGCGAAACACCGGGGAGTTGACCCAGCGCCAGTTCTTCACGTTCCCTACGCACACTGCTACCAGGCCGCCGACGACAAACACAACGACAGCGAAGTGAAGCAGCAGAACCGTGTCTGCAAGAAGGCGGTACGTGTGTTGCGGGTCTTGCAATTGCAGCGCCTAACTACAAGTGGACACCCCAAAAGGCGTCCTGTTTTACGCCTCCAGGATGTCCAATTTTCCGTCGAGCTAGGCTACTGTTTGGTTTGCCATCATGTCAAACCTGTTAAGACCCCCCAAAACCGATGTCAATTACACCTTGGGCGGTGCACCAAAACTGAAGTTCCTGGATGAGGTACGCGCCCTCTCCCGGACCGCTAGATCCGGATCCGTGCCCAATGTCCCTGGCGCCAGTAGCGGCGAAATACCGCCACCTGGGTCAGCCGGTAGACCTCCTGCCCCAGCCAGATGCCGAGCAGGCCAAGGCCCCACACCGGGCCGATCATGTACGCCAGCGGCGTGAACATGCCCCATTGCGTCAGCACGCTGATGCGCATCACCCGGCGCCCATCACCAGCGCTCATCAGCACCTGCATGTAGATGCGTTTGATCCCCTCCAGCATGACCGCCAGACCAGCGATACGCATCGGCCAGCGGGCCAGCGCAATGGTGTCCGGGCTGTGCAGAAACAGGCCCAGGATCAGGTCCGGCGCCAATACCATCGGCGCCCCAAGCAGAGCGAGTCCGAGCATGCCGACACGCAGTGTGTCGCGTGTCCAGCGCCGCGCGTCGGCCACGTCCCCCTGGCCGAGTGACTGACCCACCAGCGTCGCTGCCGCGATGGCCAGGCCCATACCGGGCAGGATGGCGACCGTCATCAGGTTGACCAGCACGTTGGCGGCGGCCAGTTCCGCCGTGCCGATGCGGCCGATGATCCAGTACAGGGCCACCAGACCGGCCGATTGCGACACGTGCTGCAAGCCAGCTGGAACCGATATGCGTACCAGAGTGGTTACATCCTGGCGGTTTGGCCTGCGGCGCAGGAAGCCGCCTTGCAGCGCGTAGCGCCAGCCGAAACCATAGTAAAGGGTGGTGCCGATCAGCACCGACAGCGCCGTGGCCAGGGCCGCGCCGGGCACACCGAGCTCCGGTGCGCCGAAGTGGCCGTAAATGAACATGTAATTCAGCAGCACATTGCTGGCGTGCATGATCAGCAGCGTGATCATGTACAGGCGCGATTGGCCGATACCGTTCCAGTAGCCGCGAAAGGCATAGTTCATCGCCATCAGCGGGCCGGCGAGCATGCGGATCTGAAAATACGGCACGGCGCCGGCAACGACCGCCGGATCGGGAGTCAGCAGTGGGAAAAACCACGGCGCCAGCCAATACAGCGCCAGCGTCAACACCGGGCCGATGATCAGGATCAGCAGCAGGCTGGCGTTGAGGGGGACGGCGGTTTCGTCCAGCCGGCCCTCGCCTTTGCGCCGGGCGGCGATGGCCTGCACACCCACTGACAGGCCAAGGATCATGGCCTGGCAAGTAAACAGCACGAAGCTACCCAGGCCGACGGCCGCCAGCGCGGCGTCGCCCAGCTGGCCGACCATGGCGGTGTCGATCACGTTCAGCAGGCTCTGCGACACCATAGCGGCGATGATGGGCAGCGCCAGCACCAGGATGCGGCGCAGGCGCGCCGGCTCGACAAAACGCGACGCCGCGCGCGTATTGGTAGTGCTGTTGGGGTCCGGGTCAGCGTCCGCCACGCGCTGCGCGCCCGGAGAGTCGCCGGGCGGGGCAGCGGGGCGCGGCGGGGTCAAGCGTCAGAGTCGTTGCGGCGTGCGTGCGCTACGGCTGCGTCATCGGTGCCGGTTGTAACGCCCAGTTCCTGCAGAGCGGCGGTGATCTTGGCCATGCGCTCCTCGATCGCCTCGACGTGATCAAGTACGGCGTCCAGCGAGCGGCTGACCGGATCGGGCAAGTCGCCGCGCAGGCCATAGGCGGCAAAGCCGATACGGGCGGCGGTCTCGCGCCGACGCTCGGCATCGGCCCCGACCACCCGGCCTGGTATCCCCACCACAGTGGCGCCGGCCGGCACATCCTTGACCACCACCGAGTTGCTGCCGACGCGCGCCCCCTGGCCCATGGTGATCGGGCCGAGGATCTTGGCTCCGGCTCCGACCACGACGTCGTTCTGCAGGGTCGGGTGGCGTTTGCCCTTCTCCCAAATCGTGCCACCCAGGGTCACGCCGTGGTAGAGCGTGCAATCGTCGCCGATCTGGGCCGTCTCGCCGATCACCACACCCATGCCGTGGTCGATGAAAAAGCGCCGGCCGATGCGCGCGCCGGGGTGAATCTCGATACCGGTCAAAAAACGCCCCAGATAGGAGACGACACGGGCCAGCCAGCGCAGCTTCAGCCCCCACAGCCAGTGCGCGAGCCGATGTAGCCACAGTGCGTGCAGGCCGGGGTAGGTGGTAAATACCTCGAAGCGGTTGCGCGCCGCCGGGTCGCGGGCGAACACGCAGTCGATGTCTTCACGCAGGCGGTTCAGCATGGCAGGGAGTGCTCTTGGCTTCGGCCGCCGCGATGGCGTGCCCGGTGGCGGTCAGGATGCCGCGCAGAATTTGCATTTCATTTTGGTCCGGTGCCGCTCGGTTGACAAGCGCTCGCAGGCGTCGCATGGAACGCTGCGG
>NZ_JBFIII010000132.1 GCF_041601295.1 Immundisolibacter sp. | reverse complement strand
CCCCGCCCGTATTCCGCCAATTTATTGGCGAGCCAGGCCAGCGAAGCATAGGGGTCACCCATCACCGCCGCGCCACTTGCCTGCGCCACCTGCTCACCGTTGATGCTGACCTCACAGGTCACGGCGGCAAGATCGGCATCGACCTGTAGCGGAATTTCCGGTCCGATCACGAAGGCACGCTGTTGTACGTTGTCGGCCACCGCTACCGCCAGTTGGGCGGTGAAATCACCGCGGTTCTCGACCAGCTCCATGGCCGGGTGACAACTGCTGACCGCGGCCCGTGCCGCCGCCACGTCCACCCCCGGGCCGCGCAGCGGCTTACCCAGCCGCAGACATAGCTCGTTCTCGAATCCGGTCCCCCGCCAGTTGGCAAGATCAATCCGCACACCGCTGTCCAGGCGCCCGCTGGCCAGCAGGTAACCGAACACCGGCTCATGCACCCCGAACTGCTCGCGGATCGCATCCGCGGTCAGGCCGACCTTCCAACCGACCTGCTGGGCGCCGCCCGCCACCGCCTTGTCGAGCAGGCCCAGCTGGACCTGGCAGGCCTGATCCAGGCTCAGGCGGTCGAACCACTGCGGTGGGTAATACACGCCCCGTTCGCGGCTGGCCCAGAAATCCTCAACGATCGCGGCAATTTGCATAAGCCCCCCTACAACACCGACCGCAGCTGCCCGCCATCGACGGGAATGCTCAGCCCGGTCAAGAAACCCGCCCGCTCGGAGGCCAGAAACGCCACCAGATCGGCCATCTCGCGCGGCTCGCCCAGGCGCTTCATCGGCACGCGCTGGGCACGCAGCCCGATCTCGCGCGCCGGGTCGCGGCCAAAATGCTCCGCCTGCATGTGCGACACCTGCTCCAGACGCTCGGTGTGGATGGAGCCCGGCAAAACGTTGTTCACGGTAATGCCTTCGGCCGCCACCTGCTCGGCAAGATAGCGGGCGTACGCCACCACTCCGGAACGGGAAATCGACGACAGCACCAGGTTGTCCTCGATCTGGCGCACCGACAGCGCCAGCAGGTTGATCACCCGGCCGTACTGGTGTTCGCGCATCAGCGGCACCGCCTGGCGGCACAGGCGCACCACGTTCATGAAATTCTGCTGATAGGCCAGCAGGTACTTTTCGTCATCGAGATCCAGCGGCTGCCCCGGCGGCGGTCCGCCGGTGTTGGTCACCAGCACATCCAGCCGGCCCCAGTGCGTGCGCGCTGCCTCGACCACCTCGGCGGCAGCGGACGCTTGCGTCAGGTCCACGGCCAGATGCGCCAGATTTGCGCCCGGCACCTGCACCTCGATGTCGGCCTGCGCCTGCGCCAGGCGCTCGCCGCTGCGCGCGCACAGCAGTACCCGCGCGCCCTCCGCCGCCAGGCCAGTGGCAATTGCCCGTCCCATGCCCTGACTGGCGCCACACACCACCGCCACGCGTTCTTTTAATCCAAGTTCCAAGCCCCTGCCCTCCGTCGCAACACTCGCCCGGTGCCCATGCTACCAAGCCAGACCGCCGCGGCCGGTAAAATGCCGCTGCCTGCCGCCATCACCAGACACGGAGCCATAGCAATGTCCTTTCGCATCGAGCGCGACACCATGGGCGAACTCGAGGTTCCGGCCGACCGCTACTGGGGCGCCCAGACCGCCCGCAGCCTGAAGTTCTTCGCCATCGGTGGCGAGCGCGAGCGCATGCCCCTGGAGGTAATCCACGCGTTCGGCATCCTCAAGCACGCTGCCGCACTGACCAACGCGGAACTCGGCCTTCTGCCGGCGGACAAGTCGGACCTGATCTGCGCCGCCGCGGCCGAAGTGGCCGACGGCAAGCTCGACGACCACTTCCCGCTGGTGGTCTGGCAGACCGGCTCCGGCACCCAGAGCAACATGAACGTGAACGAGGTCATCGCCAACCGGGCCATCGAGATGGCCGGCGGCGAGCTCGGCTCGAAAAAACCCGTCCACCCCAACGACGACGTCAACAAATCGCAGTCGTCCAACGACACTTTCCCGACCGCCATGCACATCGCCGCCGCGCGCGAGGTACACGACGAACTGCTGCCGGCGCTGCGCCACCTGCGCGATGTACTCATGCGCAAGGCCGCCGAGTTCGAGCCGATCATCAAGGTCGGCCGCACCCACATGATGGACGCCGTGCCGCTGACCCTGGGCCAGGAATTCAGCGGCTACGTGCACCAGCTGAACGACGTCATCGATGCCGTGGACGGCGCCCTGCCGCGGCTGTACCAACTGGCCATCGGTGGCACTGCCGTGGGCACCGGCCTTAACACTCACCCACTTTTCGCGGACGCGGTGGCCGACCGGATTGCCGAGCTGACCGCCCTGCCCTTCATCACCGCGCCGAACAAATTCGCCGCCCTGGCGGCGCACGACGCCATCGTATGGATGAGCGGCGCCCTGAAAACCGCCGCCGCCGCATGCATGAAAATTGCCAACGACTTTCGCCTGCTCGGCTCCGGCCCGCGTTGCGGCATCGGCGAACTCAGCCTGCCGGAGAACGAACCGGGCAGCTCCATCATGCCGGGCAAGGTCAACCCGACCCAGTCCGAGGCACTGACCATGGTGGCCGCGCAGGTGTTCGGCAACGACGTCGCCATCAACTTCGGCGGCGCCAGCGGCCACCTGCAACTGAATGTGTTCAAGCCGCTGCTGATCCGCAACCTGTTGCAATCGATCCGCCTGCTGACCGACGCCAGCCGCTCCTTCGCCGATCATTGCGTGGCCGGCACCGTGGCCAACGAAGCACAGATTCGCCAGTACCTGGATCGCAACCTGATGTTGGTGACGGCGCTTAACCCGCACATCGGCTACGACAACGCCGCCAAGGCAGCCAAAAAAGCCCACCACGAGAACCTGACGCTCAAGGAGTCGGTGGTCGCGCTCGGCCTGCTGAGCCCCGAGGATTTCGACCGCCTGATCAATCCAGCAGACATGCTGGGGCCGAGCTGAGGCCTCTACACCACCCAAGAGAATCCACTGCGCGTGGGGCGCCCGTCAGGGCGTAACCGAAACCTGTCCTGGCCTGACAGTCGCTTCTTTTGTCCCGGACGTAACTGCGGGCGCGGACTTTTCCGGTTCAGCGACCGGCTCCGAGTCCCCGGCATCCGGCGACGGCTGCGGCACGACCACCGTGCTGCCACTTGCCGAGGCAAGCGCCGGAGAAGGAGTAACGGGCGGTCGCGGGCGAGCCCGTGGCAGCTCCGTGAGCAAGGTCTCCAGGTTCGGCTCGGAAGCTTGTGCGATCGTTTGTACATTCGTCCACAGGACATCTCCGGTGGTGCCGTCAACGAGCGCCAGCTCCGCCATGATCCCTTCGTTCGGGCTCATCGCAGCAACACCTGTCAGCGCCGCCAACAAAGTCGCCGCCATGATGTCCTTGGCAATCACCCCACCGGATTTTTCAAAGGCGGCACAGCGCACCAGGACCAAGGCGTCCGCATGCCCGTATTCGGCAAGCCCATTGACGATAGGCCCCAGCGAAGTCCGAATCGACGCTTGTTGTTCCTTGGGCAAAGCCGCCTTTTGGTACAACTGCCCGGACGCTTTGTTATAGGCCGTACGTACCTGCTCCAGGGAGAAACGCAGGTCCGGCGACTCGGCAGTGGCCAGGTCCAGATCGAGATCCTGGACCTCGTAACCCCGCCTCTCGAACAAGGGCCGCACCGTCACAGCGAGCTGCCGAGCCATTGCGGTCTCCTTGTCGGTGAGCCGCGCGTTGTCACCGTTGAAGACGATACGTTGCACCTCGACATCTGCCGGCAATAGCAGCAAGCGCTGTAGCGGCCGTTCGGCGCGCGCTAAATCAGGATGTTCGCGCACCGTCGTCAGGGTCGGAGCACAGGCCGCCAACAATGCCGCCCCGACCAGCCAAAGACTTACCCTACCCAGGTTCCAAACTACAGCCATCGCGTGTCCCTCCGGCAATGTCACGGTGCAGTCATCAGATATTCGACGTATCGCCGATCGCGGGCTTGTGGCGCCAGCGCCAGATAGCGGGAAAGGTGCTCACGCATGCTGGTCGCCTCGCCGCGGGCATGCGCCACCAGCCCCAGGCCACGGTGTGCCGGAGCGAACTGTGAGTCGATAGCCAGCGCCTCTCCGTAGGCGATCTGCGCCGCATCCAGCCAGGACTGCTGCTGGCTGCGCATTTCAGCCACCAATTTGTCGCTGTATTTGGTCTGGCGTAGCACGGCTTGCTCCTGTGCTGCCAATTCTGGCTGTGCCGCCATCTGTCGGCGGGCCTCACCCGTCAGGTAACGACCCATTGGCTGTTTTGGCGCCAGCTTATCCAGGGAGGTGGCATTGCGCAGAGCCAGTTCGTACTGGCCTCCCAGCAACTTCAGTTCAGCACTGTCGGCGAGCGCTCTGAGACGTATCGGAAGATACTCGGTCTCGCCAACCCGGCCATTGCCCACTGGGTCATGACCGACCAGGCGGGCACGCACCGCCGCCTCCCGCTGGGCGTTATCCGGATGACTCGCGTACAGGGATCCCAGGAACGATTCCGTTACAGGAATCTCCCGGAGCACGCCAAACACTTGAGTCGAGCCCTCCGGGTCGTAGCCGGCGGCGAGCAGGTAGTCCAGTCCATTACTGTCCGCCTCCTGCTCGAGCTCCCGGCTGTAATGGGCCATGGATGCAATAAACGGAAGGTACGCAACCGACGTACCCATCAGGGCCAGGTCTGCGAGATGCGCGCTTATGACTTTACGGCGCCGGCTTTGCTGCTGGCGGGCAGCATGATGGCCGGCGACATGGGCCGCCTCGTGGCCGAGCACGTGCGCCAGTTGCGCCTCGTTCTCTAGCCGGGCCAGCAGGCCAAGATTGACGTAAATGCCGCCACTGGGTAGCGCGAACGCATTCGAGTTGGGATCACGCAGCACATTGAACCGAAGGGGCAACGACACCTTGCCCGCCGCGACCACCCGGTTACCGGTGGCGGCCACATAGTCTTTCAGCAAGGGCTCGTTAAGGATCAAGCCGCGGCGCTCCAGTTCCTGCTCGAACTCGGTGGCGCGGGTGATGAGTTCGCGCTCATCGGCGCTCTGGGCGATCGGCGTCGTAGGGCCAAGCTCGGCCAGAGCCGCCAGCGGCACAGCCAGGCACAAAACAGCGACCAGGGCGGGCCACTTACATGGGCCATGCCACATCTTCGCCTACCCCCAGCCACCAGAATGTTGATGGTGGGTTTTATGTCATAGAACTCAGCCGGGGTCCACAGATTCTTTTGCCGGAAAACCCGCAGCTCGGATCACCCCCGGCAGCCGCTCTGAGCCGGCTTAGGGCACCCGCAAGAGGCCAGGATAAAGTTGACGGTCCGCCTGGCTGGGCACGCGGATTAGCCAGCCCCCCGCACAAGGCCAGACCGCCAGGTCAAAAGCCGGAATACAGGCGCCCGGGACTGAATAGGCCGCTGGGGTCCAGTTCCGCTTTCAGGCGCTGCTGCAGCGCGGTGTGCGCTGGCGGCAGAGGCTGAAACACCCCGCCCCCGCGCTCGCCGTCGCGGATCAGGCTGGCATGGCCGTGCGCTGCCGCAGCGGCCGCCCAGACCTGCGCCGGTGCCGCCTCGCTGCGCAGCCAGCGCTGGGCGCCGCCCCAGTCCACCAGCCACTCGCCAGCCAGGTCGGGGGGTGGCGTGGCAGGCAACAGCGACATCCGCCACAGGGGTGAGTTCCCCGAGAAAAACGGCAGTTCCAGATCCCGCAGCGCCTGCCAGAACACGGCACCCTGCGCCCACGGCTCGCCGCCGATCTGCTTTCGCGCGGCATCCACACCGGCCGCGGTGCCGGACAGGCGCAGGTACACCTGCCCGCCAACCTGGCACAGGCCCGACAGCGGCCATGGCCGGCGTTGCCAGT
>NZ_JBFIII010000131.1 GCF_041601295.1 Immundisolibacter sp. | reverse complement strand
GCGTGGTGCTGCTGCCGCTGTTTGCGGTGGTCACCTGGTTCTGGTTTGTGTGAGAGGTGAGGCAACCGATTGAGGCCGGCGGCGTCAGCTGGACTGGAACCGCGGCGGGCGCCGCGCAACGAAAGCCGTGAGACCCTCGTCGACGTCCGGCCCGGCCATGGCTTCGAGCGCCAGGCGCTGCTCCAGCGCCAACGCGTCGGCCAGCGGCAGGTCGGCACCTTCACGGGCCAGGCGCTTCATGGCGGCCAGGCCGGGCCGGCTACGGGTGGCCAGCGTGGTGCAGTAGTCCAGGGCTCGTTCGCGCAGCTCGGCGTCCGGGATTACCTGCGCCACCAAACCCCAGTCCTGGGCTTCCTTGGCTGACAGCCAGCGGGCGGAGAACATCAGGTCGAGCGCGCGCGCCTGACCAACGCGCCGTGGCAAACGCTGACTGCCGCCCCAGCCGGGCACCAGACCGAACTGCGCGTGCTGGTCGCCGAGTTTGGCGCCCTCGCCAGCTAGGATGACGTCGCCGGCCAGCGCCAGTTCTATGCCACCGGCCAGACACAGGCCCTGCACGGCGATCACCACCGGCAGCGGCGAGGCTTCCAGCCGGCACAGCACGCGATGGCCCAGGGCAATGAACTCGTCAAAGCGGCCGGCGGCGCGCAGGCCCTGCACTTCTGCCAGATCGGCGCCGGTACAAAAATGTTTGCCTTGAGCGGCGATCAGCAGCGCCCGGCAGGTGGGGTCGGCTTCGGCGGCGTCGAGGGCGGTCTCGATCGCCTGGTGCACGGCCGAGTTAAGGCAGTTGAACTTCTCCGGCCGGGCCAGTTCCAGCAGCGCCACCGGGCCATGGCGGCTGACCGCCACCACGGTGTTCGAATCCGGGTTTGCCTCAGGCATAGGGCACCGCCACGCGGCCCACCTTCTCGCGCGAGATGATCATTTTCTGGATCTGCGCCGTGCCGTCGCCGATCTGCAAGCCCAGCACGTCCCGCAGGCGCTGCTGGTGTGGCAAGTCGGTGCTGTAGCCATAGTGACCCTGAGTGATCAGGCACTGGTGGATACAGTCGAAGGACAGTTTGGGCGCCCACCACTTGACCATGGCCGCTTCGGACGTGTGCGGCAGGCCGCGGTCGCGCAGCCACAGGGTCTTGAAGCACAGCAGGCGGCAGGCTTCCAGCAGGGTCTCGAACTCGGCCAGCGGCTCGGTGACGCCCTGGAACTTGGCCAGCGGCCGGCCAAACGCCTCGCGCTCGCTGACGTAGGCCCAGGTTTCGTCCAGCGAGGCGCGGGCAGCGCCCAGGCATTGCAGGCCGATCAGGCCGCGGCTGTAGTCGAAGCCTTGCATGACCTGCCCGAAGCCGCGATTCTCGTCGCCCAGGATGCGCCCGGCGGGTACTTGCACGTCGTCGAAGAACACCGAACCGCGGCCGACCGGCTTGGTGCCCAGGTCGTCATACGGCAGGCGGGTGATGCCGGGGCTGTCCATGTCGACCAGAAACGCACTGATGCCCTTGGCGCGATCTTCCTGCGTGCCGGTGCGGGCGAACACGACGATCTTGTGCATGTGGGCGGCGAACGAGGCGGAGGCTTTCTCGCCCTTGAGCACGTAGACGTCGCCCTTGCGGGTGGCGCGCAGTTTCAGGTTAGCCGCGTCCGAGCCGCCGCCCGGTTCGGTCAGGCCCAACCCGACCAGCGCCTCGCCGCGGCAGATCTGACCGACCACCTCGCGTGCCAGGTCCGGCTGCGCGTGGCGGGTGAGGATGGTGGCGCACAGGGAACCCATGAGCTGCACGTAGGAGACATTGAAGTCGTGGCGGGCGACTTCCTCCACGATCAGGCCCGAGGTGACGGCATCCAGTCCGGCGCCGCCCATGTCCTCCGGCATCTCCGGGGCGATGTAGCCCAGGCCGCCCATTTCCTGGATCAGGCCCGGCTCGAAGCCGGTTTTCTCGCGCTGCATGTAGCGCGGCGCCAGGCGCTCGGCGCCATAGCGGCTGACCGCCTCGCGGATGGCGAGCTGTTCGTCCGTGAAGGCGAAATCCATGCGTATTCCTCGCTGCCGCGCTGGTTACGGGTAGGGGCGGCGCCTGGTGCAGGCGCCGCTTACGCTGCCGGTGTGTCTACACGGCGGCCAGAATCGTCTCGGCCTTGCTGGCCTCGAAGGTACGGCCTTCTTCGACCCCGATGTGGGTCACCACACCGTTGTCGGCGATCAGCGCGTAACGCTGCGAGCGCGGGCCCATGCCAAAGCCGCTGCCGTCCATGTCCAGGCCCACAGCCTTGGCGAACTCGGCGTTTCCATCGGCCGCCAGCAGTACCTTGTCGCCCACCTGCTGGTCCTTGCCCCAGGCGCCCATCACGAAGGCGTCGTTCACCGACACGCAGACGATGCTGGCCACACCCTTGGCCTTGAACTGGTCGGCAAGTTTCACGTAGCCGGGCAGGTGCTGGCCCGAGCACAACGGGGTAAAGGCGCCCGGTACGGCGAACAGCACCACTTTTTTACCGGCAAACAGCTCGTCGGTGGAGACCGGTTTGGGACCGTCAGCGGTCATCTGGGTCAAGGTCACGGAGGGAATCTTGTCGCCAACTTTGATGCTCATGGAATACTCCTCGGGGGTAAAAGCGGTCACTCACCTTGGCGCGGGCCAACGGTCAGGACGGTGAGACGGGACACGCAGGTGATTCTACCCGCCGAATCCTCGATGCGGATGTCCCACACCTGGGTACGCCTGCCGGTGTGCAGGGGTCTGACGGTAGCCGTCACCTCGCCGTCGGTCACGGCGCGCAGGTGGTTGGCGTTGACTTCCAGGCCCACGTGCCGGTCACCCTCGTGGCCGGCGAGCACGCCGGAGGCGACCGAGCCGATGGTCTCGGCCAGTACGACATTGGCACCACCGTGCAGGATGCCAGCCGGTTGGCGGGTGAGCTCGTTCACCGGCAGGGTGGCCCTGAGATAGTCCGGCCCGACTTCAATAAACCGCATGCCCAGGCGCCAGGCCATGCTGCCGCCCATATGCGGCGCGTTCAGTTGTTCCACGGTAAGGCCGGGACGCCAGATACTCATGCAGGATTGCCTTTTGCGGTGTCGAGAAAGAATCGGTAGTGCGCCTGACCCGGACGCGGCCGGTGGCTATGTTCCACAAAATCCACCCGGCTGGCCGCATTTTGCAGCAGCAGGGTGCTACAGCGGGTGCCATAAAGGGGTGTGTCGATGAACACCGCCGACAGGGCGCGCGCCAGGTCAGCGTCCATGCCACTGACCGGATCCGGCTGCGCGGCGTGAGTACGGCGGTCGCCGAGCAGGTCGACCAGCGGAGCAAGGGCCAGATCGCCGGGATCGGCGCAGGCGGCGGCCAGCGCCGCCTTGCCAGTCAGCACCTTGGGCCAGGGACTGTCCAGTAAATGGTTGGACAGACCGTAAACGCCAGGCCCCAGGCGCTGCGGCGCCTGGGCACGATTGCTGTACCACCACAGCTCGTTCGGGTCGCCGAGCAGCAGGTTAAAGCCGGCGTACAGGTCGGCGCGCGGCAGCAGCGTGTGGGCAAATTCGCCGGCGCGGCAATGACTCTGCAAATAATCGCGCACCAGATGTCCACGCGAAGCGGCGGCCGGCGCGCGTGCTTCGCGATAGTTGGTGACAGCGGCAAAACGCCCGTCGCGGGTCATGCCGAACCAGGTGCCACCGGCGGCGAGGTCACGCCCTGCCAGCATCTGCGGTGCCTCGGGCCAGAACCGTGCCGGCGAGGATGGGCGGTCATAGAACTCGTCGCGGTTGGCAGCCACCACCAGCGGATAGGCCGGGTGTACCCGGTAAGCCAACACCAGCAGGCACACAGCGGTGCTCGCGCCTGCCTTAGTGGCGCACCGCCAGCGCCACGCCGTCGTTCTCCGGGCTGTGGCCGGGCAGCAGGCACAGCAGGTTGACGCTGTAAAAGCGTGCGTCGGCCGCCAACGCGGCATTGAACGGTTCAGCCTCGGCAAAGCCGGTGTTGTCGATCACCAGCATGCCGCCGGGGCGCAGCAGGCGGGCGCAGTGTTCCAGCGCGTACAGGTAATCGGTCTTGTCGAGGTCGAGCAAAATGAGGTCGAATGGTGCCCCAAGGCCTGGCAGGACTTCTTGCGCGGCGCCGATCAGCACATTGGTCCTGACGCTAGAGTGGGCGAGATTCTGGCGCGCCGCCACGGCGCGGCGTGGATCGCGCTCAAGTGCAATGATCTCTCCCTCTCCGCCCATGCCTTCGGCCAGGTACAGCGCGGAATAGCCGTTTCCGGCGCCCAGGTCCAGTACCCGCCGCACGGCGCCGAAGCGAATCAGTACCGTCAGCAGGCCGCCCAGGACCGGGCCGATGGTGGGGATTCCGTCGGCGGCGGCGGCGATCGCCACGCGCGTGAATTCCTGGCGCTGTGGCCGGGTCTGGCGGCGGAAATAGCCTTCCAGGTCAGGGGTCATGTTGGGCACACAGGTCTCCTAAAGGCAGGGCAGTACCGATCGTGGCTCGGGTCGGTGACGACCGTCTATTGATAGTTAACGGCCGCTCAGGCCGCCGGGCGTAGCTGGCGCGCCGCGACCTCGCTGCGGGCGAATCCCAGCGTGGCCGGATAAAGCTGCGCCAGATCGCCGCCAAGCCCTGCATCGGCCTGCTCCAAAAACGGAAAGGTGTGCGCCAGCGTACTCGGCCGGCGGCAGCGGCCGGCAAGGCGGACCAGTACCTCAGCAATGATTTCCGGGTCGCGGTAGGCTGCCAGCAAGTCGCGCGCGGCCATGAAGTCGGCGAACCGGACCAGGTCTGGTGGCAGTGCGTGTCGGTGTTCATCGAGGGCGCGATACACGGTGCTGGCGAATTGCGGCAGTGGCGTTGCGCAGTACCGGGGCCAGTCGCGGCTGAGCAGGTGGTCGTAGTAAACGTCGAGCGCCACCCGTGCCCAGCGCCGCAGCTCGGTCGGCAGGCGTTGCACGCTGCAAGCCGAGGCGGGATGCGTGTCGACGAAACGGTCGATGCGCCGATGCAGCCGGATACCGTGTCGCCACGCCAACGGATAATGCGCCGGGGGCGCGCCGCGAACAAAATCGCCCAGCAGGCTACCGATCAGGGAGCAACCGGCCTGCTGTGCGAGTAGGGCATGGGCGAGCACATTCAAGGCCACGCTCCGCGGTGGATTGAAGCGGTATCGGTCGCGACCGATATAGGGGCTGATTATGCCAGCTTGACAGGCCGCCACCGCTGCTGGATAACTCAAGCCAGAATGCCGGAATCGCCCCGAAACACTGATCCCCCCACAATCCCAGAGCCTGCTGCGTGAACCACTCCTCGTTTTCCCTGCGCAGCATGCAGCGCGCCTGTGGCACCTGTAATCTGCACGAGCTGTGTCTGCCGCTTGGCGTGAGCGATGCCGACATTGATCTGCTGGAGAAGATCGTCCATCGCTCGCGCCCGTTGCCGCGGGGCAAGTTCCTGTTTCGGGTGGGCGATCCGTTCGCGTCGATCTATGTAGCCCGGTCCGGCGCGGCAAAAAGCTTCACCGTTGGCCGGGACGGCAGCGAGCAGATCATCGGCTTTCACCTGCCCGGCGAGCTGCTGGGTTTGGACGGCCTTACCGATGGCGTACACGCGGCCAGCGCCCGCGTGCTGGAAACAACCAGCGTCTGCGAGGTACCGTTCGAGCGGCTGGAGGATGCCGCGCGCCAGGTACCGGCGTTGCAACACCAGTTGCTGCGCCTGATGAGCCGCGAGATCACCAAGCGCGAGCAACAACTGTTGTCGCTCGGCAAACAGTCACCGGAGCAGCGCTTGGCGGTGCTGCTGCTGAGCCTGTCGGCGCGTTTTTCGCAGCGTGGCTATTCGTCGAAGCGCTTCATGCTGCCGATGCCGCGCCTGGATATCGCCAATTT
>NZ_JBFIII010000130.1 GCF_041601295.1 Immundisolibacter sp. | reverse complement strand
GTGTACCTGCGCCTGGACCAACTCATGCACGCACGCCTCACTGATCGGGACCGGCGCACCCGACCCGCGCGACAGCTCCTGAGCACGCTCGGCGGGCGTGAGCAGCTGAAAATCACCCAGCGCCTGCGCGCCTGCCACCAGCTGCCGGCACAGCGCCACAAAACGGTCCAGAAATCCCGGCGCCTCGAATGCCTGCTGCGGATAACCAAGGGTCAGGACCAGCGCGTCCTCAACACCCTGAACCACGAAATTGAGGCTGCCCTCAACCGGTGGCGCGAAGATCTCAGTTGTGACCGGCTTGCCGACCACGTCGTCGCGATCAGGTACAAAGTGGTAGAAATTGAACAAACAGGCCAGTCGCCCGGCCGGCAGCAGGCGGGTTTGTGCACCGATCGACAACTGCCGGTGATCGCGCACCCGCCGCTGGAAATCGCGTGCATAACCAAGCAATTCGCCGATAGCAGTGTCGGGACGCAGCGCATCCTGGCGAAACACGAACGGTAACTGGGCGTAAAAGCAGCCCAGGGAGTCCTCATGGACGCGCGCGCGTCCGCTGGCGAACTCCAGCACCCAGAAGTCGGCGGCATTACGGGCATGACGCGACAGCAGCAGGCCATACAGGCATTTGAGCAACAGCACCGGGGTCACCCGCTGGCTGCGCGCATAGCGTTGCAGTTGTATCCAGAGCTTGGCGTCGATGCTGGCCGTATCGGTTGTGATCGCGCCATCGGACGGGCCACTGCTCGGCAGCTCGGGCGCCTCGGCGCCAGCCAGTTCGGCGGACCAGAAGTCCAAACTCATGTGCCGGTCGGTACTGGCAAGGCTATGCGTAACGAAGTCGACAAACGGACCGGGCACCGTCTGCGTTGGCGCACCGATACGCAAGGCCTCGTAGGCGGCAAACAATTTGCGAGCAAGTACGCTGCCGCTCACCCCGTCGAGCAGGATGTGGTGGAAGGCCTCGATCCGGACATGCCCGCCATCGCGCAGCTTGAGCAGGGCATGACGGATCAGCCCGTCACGCGAGATATCGTAGGGCCGCTGGACCATGCCCCGCAGCCTGGCTGACAGGTCCACGTCGGGGATCTGCTGCGTCGACAGGTCCACCATCTCGACGGCCGCGGATCGGCTGCGGTACACGACCTGATAGGCCACGTCCGCATAGGGGGACGAGCAGCCGACGATGCTGGTTCTGAGTACCGGCTCCGCGTCAGTGACCTGTTGCAGCGCCTGCTGCCAGGCGGCTTCGTCCACCGGCTCGCTGAAACGAGCAGCCCAGCCCATGTTGTTTTGCAATGTGTCAGGGCGCAGCAGCGCGTCCAGATAAATATCGCGCTGGTTGGGTGTCAGCGGGAGTATTTGCTCAACCTGGGCCGCATCCACGCCCAATAAGGACATCAGCTCGGCGCTGTCCAGTACCGATACCCGGTCCAGCGGCTGCTGTTGATCGGCGATCAGGCCAGCCACCAGGCGCCAGTAGTGGGCCATCATCTGCTCAATGGTCGATGCGTCGAACAGGTCCGTGTTGTAGTCGGCGGCGACGCTCAAACCGGCGTCGGTTTCGGCCACCGACAGCGTCAACTCGTAACGCGCTAGATTTCCCTCCAGAACTACCGGCTGCGCGCTTAGTCCTTCCAGTTGCAGATCGCCCGCGCCCGGCATGCGATTCTGCAGCTGAAACGCTACCTGCGCCCCTGGCGCATAACCGGCGTGGCGGCCCACCCGCAACTCATCCAGCAAACGGGTAACCGGCATCTGTTGGTGCGCAAACGCCTCCAACACCACCTGGCGTACGGATTCGAGATACTCGCCAGCGGTGGGGTTGCCGGCAAGGTCGGTACGGATGACCAGGCTGTTGATGAAGTAGCCAACCAGGGGCTCGACCTCCACCCGATCCCGACCGGCGATGGGTACCCCCACGCAAAGATCCTTCTGCCCGGAGTAGCGCGACAGCAACAGCTGGTAGGCGGCCAGATACAGCACGAACGGCGTGACGCCCTGGCTGCGACAAAAGGCATCCACCGCCGCTGGCAAGTGGTCCGGTACCGACGCTTCGAGATGCGCGCCTTTGAATGTTTGCACCGTCCCACGCGGGCGATCGGTTGGCAGCCGCAGTACGTCGGGAGCGCCCTCAAGCTGCCCGCGCCAATAATCCAGCAAGGTTTGCAGGGTGTCGCCGCTGAGCTGGGCTGCCTCCCAAACCGCATAGTCGGCGTACTGGACCTGTAGTGCCTGCCAGGTTGGCGCCACACCCTGCCGTGCCGCCGCATAGGCCCTGACCAGGTCGTGCTGGAGAATCGGTACCGACCAGCCATCGGCCGCCAGATGGTGCACGGTCACCATCAGGATATTCAGGTCGGAGCCCAGGCGCGCTACCTTCATGCGCACCGGAGGGTCGGTGACCAGATCGAACGGCCGCTGCGCCTCGGCCAGGGCAAGCTGGCCGGCATACGCCATTGCGTCGACCCCATCGGGCAGCGGCGCATCCTCGACCTGGAGCAGACCCAGCGGGTGATCGTGCACCTGCTGGATCGGCTCGCCGTCGATCAAGGGGAAGGTGGTACGCAGACTCTCGTGCCGCTGCATCAGCATCTGAAAAGCGGTTGCCAGCGCCTCCAAATCCAGCGGCCCACGCAGCAGCAGCGCTGCCGGCATATTGAACAGCGGACTGTCCGGCGCAAGCTGTTGCATCAGCCACAGGCCGCGCTGACCCTGCGTCAACGGCACCTCGGCACCGGGCGGACGCGGCGTCAGCGGCGCCAGTTTCAGTCCAACGCCGGAACGTTTCGCTTCATCCACGGCCGTTGCAAGGCGAGCAACGGTGGTGGCCTCGAACAGCACCCGCAGTGGCAGGTCGATCTGCCATTCTTTCTGGATACGCGCAATGATCTGCGTGGCCAGCAGCGAATGTCCGCCCAGTTCGAAGAAGTTGTCCTCGACACCGACCTGGGGAATCCGCAGCACGTCCATCCACAGTTCCGCGACACGCCGCTCGGTGGGAGTACGCGGCGCGACGTAGGTCGCGGTGGCGGTAATCGGCACCGAAGGCAGCGCACCGCGGTCGATCTTGCCGTTGGCGTTCAGCGGCCAGGCGGACAGCGCGACGAGCCCTGCCGGCACCATATAGTCAGGAAGCTGTACCCGCAGGGCGCCCCGCCAATCCAGGGCATCAAGATCAAGTCCCTCGCCAATGAGATACGCCACCAAGCGTTCGTCCTGCACGGTGACCAGGCTGTCCGTGACCCCAGACAACGAGCGCAGCGCCACCTCGATTTCACCCAGATCAATGCGCAAACCACGCAGCTTGACCTGGAAATCGCGGCGACCAATGAACTCAAGATTACCGTCGGGCCGGTACCGCACCAGGTCACCGGTGTGATACAGCTGCCCGGCGCCAAACGGATTGAGCTGGAACTGGGCCGCTGTCAGCGCCGGGTTGTTCAGGTACCCGGCACCGACACCGGCGCCGGCGATGCACAGCTCCCCGACCAAACCGGTTGGCAATAACTGACCGTTGGGATCGAGAACGTACAGCTGCACGTTGTCGATCGGCCGGCCGAGAGGAACGTCATCGTCGGACCAGCGCGCCGGTTCGCGGATGCGGTAGGCCGCGACCACATCGGAGCACTCGGTCGGACCGTACGAGTTGACGATTTCACAGGCACCGCCAGGATCCTGCAACCAGGACCGCAGCCGCGGCATGTGAATTGGCTCGCCCCCCAGGAACAGCGCACGCAGGCTGCCCAGAGGCGTGAAATCGTCCATCTGTTCAAGCAGCGCATAGAACGCACTTGGCGCACAGTTCAGCAGCGTGACCCCATGCCCGGCGAGCACACGAATAATCGCCGCCGGGTCAAACTCCGGACTGCCCGTGAACACCACGGTGCCACCGCTGATCAGGGGCGCGTAAAAGTTCTTCTGTGTCAGATCAAAACCGGGGGCGCTGATTACCAGGTTGCGATCGGCGACGCCCATGTCGAACTCGCGCGTGTACCAATGCAGCAGATTCACCATGCCGCGGTGATACACCCCGGCACCTTTCGGCAGGCCCGTGGAACCTGACGTATAGATGACGTAAAGCGGATCATCCAGGCCGATCACAACGGCCGGATCATGATCCGACTGGCCCGCCAGGACGGACTCGCCGGCCGCGTCGTTGGTACACAAGCTGGGGCCTGCATAGTCCAGTGGCAGGCTGGCATGTCGACTCTCGCGCAACAGGGCGCCCGCGCCCGCGTCGGTCAGCATGTAGCGCAAACGCTCGGCCGGGTACTGCGGGTCGAGCGGCACGTAGGCGCAACCGGCTTTCAAAACCCCAAGCAGGGCTGCCAGCAGCTCAATCCCGGGTGCGAACAACACGCCAACTCGCTGACCGGGCCCCAGTCCTTGCTGGAGCAACCAGTGCGCGATGCGGTTGGCGTGCTGGTTCAACTCCTGATAGGAGCAGCGCCGCTCGCCGTCGATCGCCGCCAGCGCATCGGGCGTGCGACGCACCTGCGCCTCCACCCAGGCGTGAACGCTCTGCGCCACCGGCTGGGCATGCGCGGTTGCGTTCCACACCTGCAACTGGCACTCACGCTCGGCAGCGGCGGGCAACTCAAACCGGCTCAGCACGCTCTGCGGGGCTTCCACCATTGCGGTGAACATGCGCTGGAGCTGCTCCAGCATGCGTGCCACGGTCGTCTGTTCGAGCAGATCCGCGTTGTAGGTGAGCTGTATGTGTAGTCGATCGTCGATCTCGGCAAAGCTCACGCTCAGATCGAACTTGAGGCCCGGATCGTCAATCGGGATCAGGCTGGCGGCGAGGCCCGGCAACGCCGCGGCAGCCCGCGGCGCGTTCTGAAACACGAACAGCACCTGAAACAGCGGCGCATGCAGCAGATCACGCGGCACATCGAGCCGCTCGACCAGAAACTCGAACGGCACGTCCTGGCGCGCAAAAGCATCCAACACGCGTTGCCGCACTCGTTCGGCCAACTGCGCAAAGCTGGGGTCTGCATCCAGATCGATACGCAACGGCAGGGTGTTGATGAACGGACCGATCAGCGCCTCGAGCTCAGTGTGGGGCCGGTTGGCGACCGGCGTGCCGATGCAGATATCCGGCTGCGCCGTGTAGCGTGACAGCCAGGCGGCAAAACCGGTCAAGGTGGTCATGAACAGGGTGCTGCCGGTGTCGGCGGCGAATTTGCGCAACGCCCCGCTGAGGTCTGCGCTGATCTCGAGCGTCGCCTGGCCAGGCCGATACTGTCTTCCAGCCTGTCGCGGCCGATCCAGCGGCAGGTCGAGCACCGGCACGTCCGCCAGCACGTCGGCCCAGTACCCAAGTTTTTGTTCCAGCGCCTCACCGTGCAGGCGCTGACGCTCCCATACGGCGTAGTCGGCGTATTGCACAGGCAACAGCGGTAGCGCAGCCGGTGCCCCCCCGACCAACCGTGTGTAATGGGCAATCAGCTCTTGGACAAGCAACCCGGCGGACCAGCCATCGGCCGCCACATGGTGCAGGCAGACCATCAGCACGTGGTCGGTCGGCCCCAGCCGCAGTACCGCCGTGCGCAGCACCGGCCCCCGCTCGAGGTCGAACGGCTGCGCGGCGAACTCCTCGATAGGCTGGCGCAATAAAGTCTCGATTGACGCTCCATCGCGCGTCCGCAACTCGTCAACCTGCAACAGCCAGGGCACGGGGGCGTGGATTACCTGCTGCGTGTCCGCCCCTTCGCCGCTGATCGTGGTGCGAAGGATTTCGTGCCTGTGCACGATTGCCTCGATCGCTTGACGCAGCGCTTCCAGGTCCAATGCCCCTTCGAGACGCAAAGCAACCGGCATGTTGTAAGCGGCGCTGTCCGGCTCCAACCGTTGCAGGAACCACAGTCTTTGCTGCGTATAGGACAGCGGCAGCGGACCGTCGCGGGGCACCGGCAGCAGCGGCGGGCCGTCGTTAGCGGCACCGGCGAGCCCGATCTGCGTCGCCATGCCGGCCACCGTTGCGGCTTCAAACAGCGCACGCAAGGGCAGTTCGCTGTGAAAGGCTTCGCGAACCCGGGCGATGATGCGCGTCGCCAGCAGCGAGTGTCCGCCCAGGTCAAAGAAGTTGTCGTGCCGGCCAATCCGCTCGATCCCCAGCACCTCCGACCAGATCGCCGCCAGCTGACGCTCAAGATCACTTTGCGGCGCCTCGTACGGGCGCTGCAGG
>NZ_JBFIII010000129.1 GCF_041601295.1 Immundisolibacter sp. | reverse complement strand
CGGGTGTTCGTCCTGATAACGCAACAGAAGCGAATCCAGATTCTTCTCCAGGACCAGAATTCGCTGCGCCAGTTCCGGATCGGCGTTCATTCCACTGTTCTGGGAAAACAGCAGGAGTGGCTCATTGCCTTCCGTTTGCCGCTGGTAGGTATTCAACTGGCCACGCGCTTCCTGTAACTGCAACTGGGCTTGCTCAAGAGCAGCTCGCGCTGCCTCGCGTCGGCCGTAGTAATCGCGCCCTTCGTTCCCCATCATTCCGGCATGTTCGCGCTTGAATTGCTCAAGGCGTTGTTCAGTCTCCTCCAATCGAGACTGGTATGAGCGCAGCTGCGCCTCGATGAAATCCTGTGATTTTTTAAGATCGCGCGAGGTATCCCCCAAACCGCGCTCCATGAACAAATTTACGGTCTCACGTACTACACGAGTCGCAACTTTCGGATCGGGCCCGGAATATGACAACTGATATAGATTTTCGCGCCCACTGCTGCTCAGCGCCAAGGTTCGACCCACCTCATCAATCAGCCCCTGCATCGCTTTATCGCTGTTAACGTCGTGGTCAAGATCAGCACGCCGTATCACTTCTTCCAGGTTTGGACGACTCAGCAAGGTACGGGCCATCAGCCTGACCTGTTGCTCGGTATTCGGACGCACGGTCAAACCACGCAAAAGCGGGTTTAGCAGGGTCTGGGTATCGACGTAGATACGGGAGTAAGACCGATAAACGTCCGGCAGGGTGTACACCCAGGTCCAGCCGACGACCGCCACCATCCAGGCGACGGCACACGCAAACCAACGCCAGCGCACCATGCCGCGTAGTTGGCCCATTAACTGTTCGATCAGATGTTCCATAACTCTACTGGGCGGGTTGCAAGTGTGCGATTAACGAAGGAGCCCAAGTCGCTCACCAATCCAGTGCCGGGGCCTCGCGGACCGCTCTAAAACATCGTTTCGGGGATTACCAGGATGTCTCCCGGCTGGACATCGACGTTGGCGCCAATATCGCCACCGTTGATCAGATCGTCGAGCCGCACTCGGTACACCTGCTGGGTTCCTTCAACATGGCGAATAATGTTGGCTCGGTTTCCCGCTGCAAATGAGGTCAACCCGCCCACGTCGATCAGCACGTCGAGCACGGTCATATGCTCTCTATACTGCAAGGCGCGCGGTTGAGCCGCCTGGCCGACGACCCTGATTTGCTGATTGTATGGACCGCCGAATCCGCCCATGATGACGGTGACAATGGGGTCGCGGATGTACTCGGCCAGCGCCTTCTCCAGATCGCGGGCCAATTGAGTCGGGGTTTTTCCCGCCGCCGGAAGATCCTCGACCAGGGGCGTCGTAATCATCCCATCGGGTCTGACCGTCACCCCCATCGAAACTTCCGGGTTTTGCCACACCATGATCTGGAAGGAATCGCCTGGCCCGATGATGTAGAAGTAATCAGATGGCTGTTCAACGGTTGCCGGCGCCCGCGGTGGCCCACCGAAGCCGCACCCACCCAGCATGACGGACACAGCCGCGAGACCGCAGGCCCCTGCCAGTCGCAGCAATCGGTAGTTCACGTTCATCCCCAAACTCCTGTTGAAATTAGCTCAGCATTACTAACCGCACGCCGCGACGGAAGTCCGCCCGCGTTGGCACGACGGGAGGTTATCGCACCTTTTGAAAGAATTCTTCACAACACCACGCAACCAACTCGCGCAGGCCCACTCGCTTTAGGTGCCTGGACCGACAGCATGCTTCTCACTACATCCCCGCGTCTGAGGTAATCCCTGAAGCCATGCGGTAGAGGCTCTGCCACTGGCGATTGTGGCACGACCGCCGTAACGCCCCCACAGGCGTGCGTCAGGTCCCCAAAGGCCCACATTTTCAGACATCGTCGGCCCTTGTTAGCCATACGCAACATCGGGTTCACGGGCGTCACCCGGCGCACACGACCACGGCCGACCCGATCATTCTGCCCCGAAAACAGAACGGCACAGTGGACGATGGTAGCGCGTGCACTTCCTGGGGCGTACAGTGCGCGCATCGACAACGCTGTTTCTGGTAAAGCGCGCTGGTAGGCATAACGGGCGTTGGCAGCACCCACATCGCAACATATCAACAGGCGCTCAACGAGTTTGCATGGTCAAAACACCGAAACATAATGAGTTGATTGTCGTAGCACTCGCAGACACCGATGAAACTCGGCGAATGCACCATCGGCTACGCTACCAGGTTTACTGTGAAGAGCTGGGTTACGAAGATCCGCGCAGTTTCTCAGACGGAGAGGAACGCGATCGCTTCGATGAAGACGCGGTGCATTTCGTCGCATATGACCGGCGAAATCAGAATTGGGTCGGCGCTCTGCGCCTGATTCCACCCAGTGTGCATGATCTACCGTTACTCGCCGCCACCGGAATTGCTGGCGAGGTGCTGCCGTTATTTAGAGAGCGACGGGTGGCAGAAATATCCCGCATGTGCGTGCCGGCGCGAATCCGAAAATCGTCGGACGGATTCCTCGCGTCCAATGGGCGCGTTGAATCCCGATGTGCCAGCGAGAGCGCACTCATATTTTTCGCGCTCGTGCGCGCAAGTGTCGGCTATGCCTTTCAGCAAAAAATTGATTACCTCGCATTTTTGACCAGCCTGCCTCTGAGCCGGCTGCTGGCACGTCTTGGGATCAAAGACCACCCTGCCGGCACAGCATGCAACCATCGTGGCATCCGCTATCCTCGTATCGCTGACGTCGCAGGTCTGTTCCAGGACCTGATCGGCGCTCATTCCGACCACCCTTTCGTTCCCAAATTGGCGCCCGAGCCATTTCTTCGGCACTCGTTGTTCCCCGAAGTTTTTTGCCCCGAGCAGGCGTTGGCAGCTTGCGGGTGATGCGCCATGGCACGCGATGCTCCAACCAGTCCAATGGCCGAAACGTTCTCGCGGTATTTCGAGATGGTGCTCTGTGACACCGCGCAGACGCTGTGGCTGGCGCAACGTTTGCGTTACGACATTTACTGCCGAGAGTATGGCTTTGAGCGCGAGGAAGACTGCCCGGGCGGCCTCGAGCAGGATGAGTACGACGCCCAGGCCCATCACTGCCTGATTCGTCATCGCGACTCGGGGGCCGTGGCCGGCTGTTTACGCCTGGTCTATTCAGATCCCGGTGCCGCGCTGACCCAACTACCCATTGAGCGTCACGGCGCAGCGGCGCTGGAAGGCTCAAGCATCCAGCCACGCTGCTTCCCACGATCAGAAATTTGTGAAATTTCGCGCATTGCCGTGTCACGCAACTTCCGCCGCCGCGCACGGGAAACCGCCAGCCCGGTTGGGGACCTCGAAGCGGCTACCCAGGACGCGGCAGACGCCCGATCGTTTCCCCTGTTGGCGGCGGCGCTATTCATGGCGGCCCGGGTAATGGTCCTGCGCGTTGATAAACCCCACGTATTCGCGGTGATGGAGCCACGCCTTGCCCGCATGCTGGAGCGCTCTGGATTGTGCTTTCAGCGGCTTGGACCGTTGGTCGACTACCATGGGCAGCGGGCAGGGTATTACCTTCACTACACCTTGCCGGAACATCAGGCATCCCTGGCGGCGCCTCGCGATGACCTGAGGGATTTTTTCCAAGCGGTGGAAATGCAGTTGGCGCCTCAACTAGCGGCTCGGCCACTCCCCGGATTGCCACCGAATCCGGTCTGAGCTTGCAGCAGCCTGCTGCCCGCTTCACCCATCCGGACCATGACAGGCTTCGACTACGCTACCGCTTTCACCCGCACGTTAGGCTGGGTTACGGCCCAGGAGTCGGTGCGCCTGCGTCAGGCACGCGTTGCTATTGCAGGTTTGGGCGGTGTCGGTGGCAGTCATTTACTCACGCTGACGCGCCTTGGCCTTGGCCAATTCAGCCTGGCGGAGTTTGACCGCTATGAGCTGCATAACTTCAACCGCCAGGCCGGCGCCTACCTCGATACCGTCGGGCAACACAAGCTCGACGTCATGGCACGCATGGCGCGCGGCATCAATCCGGAACTTGACCTGCGGCTGTTCCCTGCCGGAGTAACCACGGACAATCTGGTGCAATTCCTGGATGACGTGGACGTCTATGTCGACGGCATCGACTACTTTGCGTTTGACATTCGCCGGGCCATATTTGCAGCGTGCCGCCAGCGGGGCATTCCGGCCATTACGGCCGCCCCTCTGGGTATGGGCGCCGCGCTGCTGGTGTTCACGCCCGGTGGCATGAGCTTTGACGACTACTTTCAGTTGCACGGTCAGTCGCCGACCGAACAGGCATTGCGGTTTCTGGTCGGACTGGCGCCGTCCCTGCTGCACGCCAGCTATCTTGTGGATCCAACGCGGGTACGCTTTGGCGAACAAGCCGGGCCATCCACACCCATGGCCTGCGAACTGTGCGCGGGCATCGCGGCCACCGAGACGCTAAAACTGCTGCTCGGCCGTGGCCCAGTGCGAGCGGCGCCGCATGGGCTGCATTTCGATGCTTATCGGGGCAAGCTCGCCCGAACCTGGCGGCCAGGTGGCAACCGCAACCCGTTGCAGCGGCTGCTTCTGAACCTGGCGCGTCGGCGGCTACAAGCCAAGCCCCAGCCGCCTTCGGAGTAACGACCGTGACACCCAGTACCCGCAAGGCGCTTGTTGGACTGTTTGCCGTCTGGCAGCTCAGTGCTGTGTCGACTCAAACCAATGCCGACGAGCTGATCGACGGCGCAGCTTTGGCACAGCGCATCTACGATCGTGCCGACGGCCAGGACGCCGCCACCCTTTTCACCATGACCCTGACCGCGACCAACTCCACTCCCCGCCAACGCCTGGCCTACAGCTTTCGTCGCGACGGCAAGAACGGCGAGGTACAGTCACTGCTGCGCTTCGACAGCCCGGCGGACATCAGAGGCACCGGCCTACTGGTTCATAGCCGTGCGGACGGTAGCAGCGATCAGTGGCTGTACCTGCCGGCGCTCGACCAGGTGCGGCGCATCGCGTCAGACCGGCGCGGCGGGCGCTTTGTCGGATCCGATATCTATTACGAGGACCTGGAAGACCGCCGCCCGGATCGCGACAGGCATCGCCTCCTCGGTCAGGAGCAGATCGAAGATCTGCCGACCCAGCTCCTGGAAAGCGTGCCGATCGACGCCACAAAATCGGTGTACCGAAAGCGCCTCGCCTGGATACATGAACCCACCCTGCTGCCCGTACGGGTCGATTTTTTTGAGTCCGACGACAAGCCCAGAAAACGCCTTACCGTGCACAAGATGGAACAAATCCAAGGCTATTGGACCATCACTGACAGCACCATGACCGACCTCACCAACGGCCACCAAACGCGCATTTCCGTGCAGACTGTGCGCTACGACCAGAACCTGCCGGAATCGCTGTGCACCACCCAGACCCTGGCCGATCCTGCCATCGACGGCGCCCTGCGGCCGCAATGAATCCGCATGCACCCCGCAGGCGTGTGCGACCCCGCGCCAGGGTAATGGTGGCCTTCGTGCTTGCGGTGGCCGGTAGCGTGTTGGCGCACTCGGCAAATAGCGCCTCCGGCGTGCCGCTCACCGCGGTGCGCGTGGTCGGGCTTCCGGATGCGGCCAGCGCAACGACAGTTGCGCTGCAGGTGCGGGGCCTGGCCAGTCCGGCCTTCGTCCGGCGCGCGGCGGACGGCAGTTTTATGGTCCAGGCCGGGGCCTTTGCCGATGCCACGCTCGCGCAGCGCCACGCGGCGCGTCTGTCGGCTGCGGGCTTGAGCAACGTTGCTTTGCAGTCAACCGGCTCCGCGGCGTTCGCCCCACCCGCAGTCGCGGCGCAGCCGGTCAAGGATCGTGAGTCATACCCGGCCCCTGCCGCGCGCCTGCCCCCCGCAGAGGCGACTGCAAAGCAGTCCCAGCCAGCCGTGCGTTCCACCAAGCCCGCAATGCCCATGATGTTCGCCTTAGGCAACAGCGCGGACGCCCCACGGGGATCGTCGTCACAGGCGCCAATCACCGGCGTGACCTGGCGGGCAGCCCGGCTGCAGGCGGAAAGCGCCGCGTTTACGGGGCACGACCGCCCGGCCCGGCACAGCCAGTTTCTGCACGCAAGCGGGGGTTTGGACTGGCGGCCGTCGGCCAGCATCGAACTGCGCGTGGCCGCGCGGGGCGACGGCTACCGGCACCAGGGCTGGCAGGACCACAGCGAGATCATGCTCGACTACGACGAGGTCTACCTGCGCCGACGCTGGTCCAACCTTCGCCTGACCATGGGCGCGCAGCGCGTGCTGTGGGGCCGAGTCGACGAGATCCCGCCCACCGACCATATGTCGGTCACCGACCTCACCCGCATGGCGCTGGATCGACTGCCGCAACGGCGGCGCACCGTACCGGCCGT
>NZ_JBFIII010000128.1 GCF_041601295.1 Immundisolibacter sp. | reverse complement strand
GGCAATTTCCAGGGCCAGCGCGTGATTTTCGTGATCCAGCCCCGCCAGCACGGTTTCCATGGTCTTCTGGTAATCGCCAATCAGGCGCCGCTCCATACGGCGTTCTGCCGTATAGCCGAACACGTCAAACACGCCACCGCGCAGAAACTTCAGATGCGCCAGGGCCTTGAGCACCGGCAACATCCAGCCGCCATATTCACGTTTTTGCAGTTGGCCACTGATCGGATCGCGTCGCGCCAGCAGCGGCGGTGCCAGGTGAAAGCGCAGCCGATAGTCGCCAGCGAAACTCTCGCGAAGCTTGGCCAGAAACTCGCCGTCCGTATACAGACGTGCCACCTCGTACTCGTCCTTGTAGGCCAGCAGCTTGTAGAAGTTGGTGGCTACCGCTTCGGCCAGGCCGCTCATGCCCTTGGTCTTGGATTTTTCGGCTTGCCGCACCCGCTCGACCAGGCTCCGGTAGCCCTCGGCATAAGCCGCGTTCTGGTAGGCGGTCAGGTCCGCCACCCGCCGGTTAACGAGGCTGGCGAGGTCATGCGACAGGGGCGCGCTGGTCTTGGGTCCACGACTGCTGGCGGCGATGTCTTCCACCTGGCGTGGCTGCTCTGCATACAGCCGACCCCAGCGGAAGATGTTGACGTTGCCGTTGACTGACACGCCGTTCAGGGTGATCGCCCGCTCGATCGAGGCCGCCGACAGCGGCACCAGACCGCGCTGATAGGCGTAACCGAGCAGGAACATATTGGCGCCGATGGCGTCGCCGATCAGCTCCCGCGACAAGCGCGTGGCATCCACGAAATGCACCCGCCCATCGCCGCAGAACTCACTCACGGCGTGCTTCAGGTCGACGCTGGGCAAGGTCAGATCCGGCTGGCGGGTGAAGTCGCCGGTCATCTGCTCGTAGGTGTTGACCACCGCATTGGTACGGCCGGTGCTGGTCTTGGCCAGCACTTTCTCGCTGGCGCAGGTCACCAAGTCGGGCCCCAGCAGCAGGTCGGCGTTGCCATCGCCCACGCGTCCGGTGTGCAGCGCTTCGGCACTGGCAGCAATCTGTACGTGGCTGAATACGGAACCGAATTTTTGCGACAGACCGGTGTCGTCCAGCACCAGCACGTAACGGCCCTCCATGTGCGCAGCGGTGGCCAACAACTGGCTGACTGTGACCACGCCCATGCCGCCGACACCAGCTACCAACATGCCGTAGGCCGACTGCGCCTCGGGACGCGTGGGCTCCGCGAGACCTTGCAACAACGCCTCCGGCACCTGGTTGCCGCGGGGTCGGGCCAGGCCACCGCCATGGACGGTGACAAAGCTCGGGCAAAAGCCCTTCACGCAGGAGTAATCCTTGTTGCAGGCGGACTGGTCGATGGCGCGCTTGCGGCCGAATTCGGTTTCCAGGGGCACCACCGAGAGGCAGTTCGACTTCACCGAACAATCACCGCAGCCCTCGCACACACGGTCGTTGATGAAGGCCCGCTTGTCCGGGTCGGCCAGCTTGCCGCGTTTGCGACGACGGCGTTTCTCGGTGCCGCAGGTTTGTTCGTAGATGAGTACCGAAGTACCCGGACATTCGCGCAGTTCCCGCTGTACGGCGTCCAGCTGGTCGCGGTGATCAAGCGTGGTGCCCTCGGCGAAGTCGCGGCGGTTGAATTTCTCCGGTGCATCGCTGACCACGGCGATGCGCTGCACGCTCTCGCCGTGCATCTGGTGGGTGATCTGCACCACGCTGATCGGGCCGTCAATCGGCTGGCCGCCGGTCATGGCGGTCGCGTCGTTATAGAGAATTTTGTAGGTGACGTTGACACCCGACGCCACCGCCTGGCGGATGGCCAGCAGCCCGGAGTGGTAGTAGGTGCCGTCGCCGATGTTGACGAACACGTGTTCGAGATCCGTGAACGGTGCCATGCCGACCCAGCTGACGCCTTCAGCACCCATGTGGGTCCAGGTCTTGGTGTTGCGCTCCATGCGCTGGGCCAGAAAATGGCAGCCGATACCGGCCAGTGCCACACTGCCGTCGGGAATGCGGGTGCCGGTGTTGTGCGGGCAACCGGAACAAAAATACGGCGTGCGCTGGAACTTGGCCTGGTAGCGGCTGGCCCGCTCGCGCTGGCCCTCCAGCAGCGACAAACGGGTGTCGATGCCGGCGTCTGGAGTCATCGGTGCAAGCCGCCTGGCCAGCACGCGAGCCACGGCACGGGGACTCAATTCCCCGAAATCGGAAAACAGCACCCGACCGGCCTCATCGAGCTTGCCCACCACCCGCGGCCGTTGCCCGTCCGGCAGAGCGAACAGCAGGTCCTTGATCTGCCCTTCCAGCATGGCGCGGCCTTCTTCCACGACCAGCACTTCTTCCAGGCCGGCGGCGAACGCGCGCAGGCCCTGCGGTTCCAACGGCCAGATCAGCGCCGGCTTGTACAGCGTTATGCCCAGCTGCGCGGCGGTGCGATCGTCGAGCCCCAGATCGAGTAGTCCCTGGCGCAAGTCCTCATAAGCCTTTCCAAAGGCGACGATGCCCAGGCGCGGCTGCGGGCTGGTCAGCGTCACCCGATCCAGACCACTGGCGCGCACGGCTGCCTGCACCGCCGGCAGGCGGTAGCGCATCAGGCGTTCTTCCTGGAAGGTCGGCCAGTCCGGCACGCGCAGGTGCACGCCGTCCGGGGGCATCACGAAATCGGCCGGCAGCACCAGCCGACTGGCGGCAGAATCGAGGTCGATCACGGCCGACGATTCGGCCACGTCGGTGACCAGTTTAAGCGCCACCCACACGCCGGAGAAGCGCGAGATGGCGATGCCGGCCAAGCCGAAGTCGTACACATCCTGAATGTTGGCGGCGGCCAATACCGGAATGCCCGCTGCCATCAGCGCGAACTCGCTTTGCTGTGGCACTGTGGACGAGTGGCACACCGGGTCGTCACCGACCGCCATCAGCACCCCGCCGTGAGGAGACGTGCCGGCGAGGTTGGCGTGATGCAGCGCATCGCCGCTGCGCTCCACGCCCGGGCCCTTGCCGTACCACATTGCGAACACGCCGTCGTAGCGCGCACCCTCGAACACGGCCAGTTGCTGCGTGCCCCAGATGGCAGTGGCGGCGAGGTCCTCATTCACCCCGGCACGAAACACCACGTGATGTTCTGTCAAGTGCTTTTCAGCGCTCCACAGCGCCTTGTCCAGCGTGCCCAGCGGCGACCCACGGTAGCCCGACACATAGCCGGCCGTATTGCAGCCGGCGGCCAGATCCCGCGTGCGCTGTTCCAGCAATAAGCGAGTGAGCGCCTGCGTGGCCGACACCAGCACCCGCCCGTGGGGCTGTGCATATTTGTCTTCCAAGGTGACTGGCAGCAGGCTCATACAACACTCCGCGGGGGGCTGGAACTTGACAAGCGTAGCGCCGCCCTACCCGCCGCGGCAATGCGTGGCACCGGGGTTAGACTGACGCCGGCTTATCTGTGTGACAGCGAATTACCGACCGCATCGACCCCTGGAGGAGTGACACATGGCGGCAGTACTGGACGGACGGGTGGTGATTGTCACCGGCGCGGCGCGCGGCATTGGCCAGGCCTATGCCAAGGGTCTGGCCGAGCAGGGCGCGACGGTCGTTGCGGCGGACATTCTCCCCTGCGAGGAGACTCTGGGCATGCTGGGCGGCGACAGCCTGGGCCTGAAGCTCGACGTTACCGACATGGCCAGTTGCGCGGCCATGGCGCAGGCCACCGTCGAGGCGTACGGCCGCATCGACGGCATCATCAACAACGCCGCCATGTTCGGGCCGAGCGCGGTGACCGAGGGCGCCCGCATGCTGCCTTTCGACGAAATCTCCGAAGACGCCTGGCAGCGCATGCTCACCATTAACGTCACCGGCACCTGGCACGCCTGCAAGGCGGTGGTGCCCGCCATGCGCGCGCAGGGCTATGGGAAGATCGTCAATATCTCCTCGAACACCATCCAGCTGGGGAATCCAAACCTGCTGCACTACGTGGTCAGCAAGGGCGCGGTGGCGACGATGACGCGGTGCCTGGCGCGCGAACTGGGGCCCAACGGCATCCGCGTGAACACCCTGGTGCCGGGCTTCATACAGAGCCAGGCCAGCAAGGACATCATGCGCGAGAACCATGCCGAGGGCATCACTGACGCCATGAAGTCCATCTGCTCACTGGGCCGCGAGCAATACGCCGACGACCTGGTCGGCACGGCCGTGTACCTGCTGTCGGCGCTGTCGGACTTTGTGTCGGGGCAGATGATCTCGGTCGACGGCGGCGCTTGCTTTACCGGCATGTAATTACCCAATCGGTCGCCGAGGTTCCCCGTGCAACGTTTGCTAACAATTGTTCTTGTCACCCTCGTCGCCAGCCCACTGGCGGCTGCTCCAAAGCTCGGTGCCATTGCCAGTGCTCACCCGCTGGCCACCGAGGCCGGCTTCGAGATTCTTGCCGCCGGGGGCAATGCCTGCGACGCCGCGGTCGCGGTCAGCGCCGCCCTGGCGGTGGTCGAGCCGGTCAGTTCGGGTATCGGAGGCGGGGCTTTCTACCTGATCCAGCTCAAGGGCGGCAAAGCCCTGTTTGTCGATGCCCGCGAGCGGGCGCCGCAAAGCGCCTCGCGCGATATGTACCTGGGCGAAGACGGCAAGCCGGTGAGGGAGAAATCGCTGAATGGGCCACTGGCGGCTGGTATTCCCGGCGAGCCCGCGGGGTTGGTGCAGGTCGGCAAGCGGTGTGGCAGGCTGGGCCTGGCGCGCAATCTGTCGCCAGCCATTCGGCTGGCGACAGAGGGCTTCGAGCCGGATGAGTTTCATCTACAGATGGTCGGCATGCGGCAAAAGGCGCTGGCTGCCGCCCCGGCCGCGGCCGCTGTGTTCCTGGACCAGGGCCAGCCGCCCAAGGCCGGTTTCCGGCTGGTGCAAAAGGATCTGGCCGCGACCCTGCAACGGCTGGCACGCCAGGGCCAGCCCGGCTTTTACAGCGGTGACACGGCGCGGCTGCTGGTGGAGGGCGTCAACGCTGCCGGCGGCGCCTGGACCCTGTCTGATCTGGCCGACTACCGCGCCGTGGAACGCACCCCCCTGCGTGGGCGTTACCACGAGGTCGAGGTGCTGACCGCGCCGCCGCCATCGTCCGGTGGCGTGGCCCTGCTGACCGCTCTGAATATTCTGGAAGGTTACGCGCTGAATCTGCGCGATCCGGTCACGCGTAAACACCTGATTGTGGAGGCCATGCGCCGGGCTTACCGCGACCGCGCCGAGTATCTGGGCGATCCCGACTACGTGGCCATGCCGCTGGCGATGCTCGGCAGCAAGGACTACGCCGCCGGCCTGCGCGCTGGTATCCGGACTGACCAGGCCACATCGAGCGCCAGCCTGCCGGGCGCGCCGTCCGGCCCGGAAGGCACCGACACCACGCATTTTTCGGTGGTGGATGCCGCCGGCAACATCGTGTCGGCCACCCTCAGCGTCAACATCCCGTTTGGCAGCGGCTTCATGCCGCCCGGCAGTGGCGTGTTGCTGAATGACGAGATGGACGACTTCTCGGCCAAGTCCGGGAGCCCCAACGCGTACAAGCTGATTGGCAGCCACGCCAACGCCATTGCGCCCGGCAAGCGGCCGCTGTCGAGCATGACGCCGACCATCCTGCGCCGTGGCGATGCGGTGGCGGTGCTCGGCACGCCCGGCGGCAGCCGCATCATCAGCATGGTGCTGCTGGGGACTCTGAGTTTTGCGCAGGGCAGCGACGATCCGGCCGAGTGGGTGACGACCGGCCGCTACCACCACCAGTTCAGCCCCGATGTGGTGGAGTACGAACCGCAGGGCCTGGGTGCCGACGACATCGCCGGTCTTGAAAAACTTGGACACACCCTGCAGCAGGTGAATCGGCGCTACGGCAATATGCAGGCCATCGCCTGGCAGCCGCGCACCGGGCAAATGCAGGCCGCAAGCGACCCGCGTCGCAAGGGCAGTGCGCAGGTGCGTTGAGAATCCCGGGCTGGCCACAGGTCCTATCGGCATCGGCGCGGCCTTACGCTCGCGGGACATAGTGACTGGCAGCCCGTCGGACTTGGGCGATCGTAGCGAGCATAGTGGGAGACTGCGGACAAAGTTTCACGATTTTGACGCGCATGGTGGTTCCATGTAAGGAAAAATCGGGGAAATTTGGACCGTTCTCCCTCCTGCGCAGTAGATCAGCCCCAAGTCCGACAGGCTGCTAGCATAGCGAACCCTTAGCCCGCCCCGCCGGATCGCGTGAGCGATTCTGCTGCTGCCCACCGGCCTGCCAGCCCACGCATGAATCACAGCTACGACGCCGCTTCCATCGAGGTGCTGACCGGCCTCGAACCGGTGCGAAAACGCCCCGGCATGTACACCCAGACCGAACGCCCCAACCACCTGGCGCAGGAGGTTATCGACAACGCGGTGGACGAGGCGCTGGCCGGGCACGCGCACCACATCAGCGTCACGCTGCACGACGACGGCTCCCTTGCGGTGCGCGACGACGGCCGCGGC
>NZ_JBFIII010000127.1 GCF_041601295.1 Immundisolibacter sp. | reverse complement strand
CGGGGTGATCTTTCAGACCATCAACGCGCACCTGGCCCAGCAGGGCCTGCTGCTGCGCGAGGGCACGCTCATCGACGCCACGCTGATCGCGGCGCCGCCGTCGACCAAGAACCGGGACCGGGCGCGCGACCCGGCCATGCATCAGGCGAAGAAAGGCAACCAATGGCACTTTGGCATGAAGGCGCACGTCGGGGTCGACCTGGACTCGGGGCTGGTGCACACGGTGGTCGGCACGGTCGCCCACGTGGCCGACGTGACCCAGGCGCACGCCCTGCTGCATGGGCGGGAAACCGCCGTGCTGGGCGATGCCGGCTACCAGGGCGTCGCCAAACGTGCGGAGAATCAGGACACACCGGTCACCTGGCACGTGGCCCTGCGCCCGGGGGTGCGCCGCGCCCGCGTGCCGATAGGCCCTTGAATAACGGTCCGGCGTCCAGGGCCGCCTCGACCACAAAACGAATCTCACTTGTGTGTAGTTTTTCGCCGGCCGTTATTGCATGCTCGATCGCAGTCAGTGTCGCTCGCGTAAAGGCCCGGTCGAGCTGCCAGTGTGTCGTACGCAGATGCCTGACGATGCGTTTAAGGTCCACGCCTACCACCGCCCGGATGCTCCTCCACCACCAAAACCGCCACCACTACCGCCGAAACCACCTCCGCCAAAGCCGCTACCGCCTCGTCCGCCCAGACCGCCCGGATAACCGCCGATGCCACGGCGTCCGCTATTGCTGCCGAGCAGGGTAAACACAAAGGCGAAAACCCCTGCGATCAGGGCAATCAGAACGGCGCCGATCAACAGCCAGACCACGGCGGCAATGATGGCGCCCCCCACCATGGCGCCCGGCAGTCGGCCGAGCACAGCGCGCAGCAGGCCGCCCGTTATGAGCACGAGAATCACGATCAATGGGAGGTGGCGCGAAAGCGCGGCGCTTGCATGCGCCGTTCCGATGTCCGGGGGCGGCAGGGCTTCGCCCTCTATGACGCGAATGATTCGGTCTACGCCGGCGCTGATGCCACCGTAGAAGTCACCGTCTCTGAAATAGGGCGTGATGATTTCGCTGATGATGCGTTTGCTGGTGGCGTCGTTCAGCGCGCCTTCAAGGCCGTAACCGACTTCGATACGCAGCGTGCGGTCGGCTTTGGCGATGATGAGCAGCACCCCGTCATCGACCTTGCCACGCCCCAGTTTCCACTGCTCCGCAACGCGCAGGGAATACTGCTCGATGGTTTCCGGCGCCGAGGTGGGCACCAGCAGGATGGCAATCTGGGCGCCCTTGCGGGCCTCGAAGGCACGCAGCGTTTGTTCCAGCGCGGCGTGTTGCCTGGGACTCAGGGTTGTCGTCTGGTCGGTGACGCGTGCGCTCAGCGGCGGGATGGCCACCTCGGCGCGTGCCGTCCAGGCACTGCACAGCGCCCCGGCCAGAATCAGGATTCCAGGCAGCGACAGCGCTCGCACGGGAGGTATCTGCGCCGCGGCCGGTCAGGGTTTGGCAGGCGACGGGCTGAAATCGACCACGGGTGGGGTGGAAATCTGCTGCTCGTTCTGGACCGTGAAGTTGGGTTTGACGCGGTATCTGAACAGCATCGCCGTCACGTTGGATGGGAATGAGCGCACCGTGACGTTGTACTCCTGGACGGCTTTGATACAGCGGTTGCGGGCCACGGTAATGCGGTTCTCGGTGCCTTCCAGTTGCGCCTGCAGGTCGCGGAAATTGGCGTCCGATTTCAGCTGCGGGTACCTCTCCGACACCACCAGCAGGCGCGACAGGGCGCCGCCGAGGTCGCCTTGCGCGGCCTGGAGCGAGCCGACCGACGCGCGGGCCTTGGTGACCTGCGCCAGAACGTCTTTCTCCTGCGCCGCGAAACCCTTGACCGTGTTGACCAGGTTCGGCACCAGATCGGCCCGGCGCTGGTATTGGTTCAGCACCTCCACCAGGCGGCTTTGGTTTGTTCGTCACCGGTCTGGAACTTGTTATAACCGCAGCCGCCAAGACCCAGGGTCAGGACTGCGATCAGGGCCAACAGGGGCTGACGCATTGAACGTGTCCTCGTGATCGATTTGAATGTCAGGGCTCTCAGTCGGCCATATCCGCCAGCAGTGCCTCGCGCGTCGCGGCCGGTAACGGGTCGAGCTGGACGAGCATGTTTGGGTGGTCGATCCCCGCGGCGAGCTGCGCCCCCGCCGTGAGCGCGCCGATCATCGCTGGCGTGAACTCGAAGCGCAGAAAATGCACGGCCGAGGTTTTTTGTTCGTTCTCGCGCTCCATGTCTTCGTCGGCAATGGCAAAGACCGGTTCCTGGCCGGCCACCCGCAGCCAGACGCGATCCTCCACACCAATCAAGCCGGCCAGCGCCTGCTGCCGCTCGGTCTGGTCCTCATATTCGATCAGGAAGGTCGCCTTGAGGTTGCTGCCGTCAGGGATAAGCGGGTTGTAGGCTTCGAGTTCCTCGACGATGGCGCGCGGCTCGAAGATGCGCTCGATGCGCAGCATTTCCTGAATCTGGTACTGGACCGTGAGGCGGTCTTCAAAGTGCAGGATGGCGTGTGGCCCCAGCTGAACGTGGCGGTTCTTCTTGTGTTCGAGCACGCGGACGCGAAACGCCGGTCGTTGTTCGGCGTATTGCTCCAGTGACCACAAGTCGGCGCGGGTGAGTTTTTGCATGGCTCAGATTCCGTAAGCGAGGCGCAGCAGCTGCAGCGGGTGTTCCGAGGCCTGGCCATTGCCGACCCCGTTTTCGATGTGCTTGCAGGCAATCGGGCAGTCGCTGGCGTAGTGTGCGGGCTCAAGTTCCCGTACGCGGTTGAACACCGGGCCACCGATTTTCATCGACATCGGGTGGGTCTCGACCTTCACGCCGTAGGTGCCGTTGTGGCCGGCGCAGCGCTCGATGGCGACCACCTCCGTTTCCGGGATGAGTTGCAACACGTCGCGCGTTTTCAGGCCGATGTTCTGCACCCGCAGGTGGCAGGGCGGGTGGTAGGCGATCTTGCCCAGCGACTGCTTGAAGTCGGTGTTGAGCAGGCCGTCCCTGTGGCGGGCGATGAGGTACTCGAACGGGTCGAAAATGCGCGCCGCGACTTTCTGGACGTCGGCGTCCTCGGGGAACATGAGACGCAGTTCCTGCTTGAACATGAGCACGCACGATGGCACCGGCGCCACGATGTCGTAACCCTCGTCAACGTAGGCAGCCAGGCGCGGCAGGTTGTGCTGTTTGAGCGTATTGACCGAATCCAGATCGCCGAGCTCCATCTTGGGCATGCCGCAGCAGCGACTGTCGTCGGCCAGGGTCACCGGCAGGCCGTTGTGGCGGTAGATGGCCGCCAGATCGTCGCCCAGTTCCGGCATCTGGTTATGACCGTAGCAGGTGCCAAACAGCAGTACTTTGCCGGTGGTGCTTGCCCCCGGCTGCGGGGTCAGGGGTGCGTTGGTGGTGGCCTGGTGCTTGAAGCGCCGCTTCAGGGGGTTGCTGGCAAACGGTGGCAATACCGCATCGGCGTGGATGCCGATGACTTTTTCCATCACCCGCCGCGCCGGTTTGAGGCGGTTGACCGCGTTCACGCTCTCGGTCACCACCGGTATGCCAGCCAGCTTGCCGGTCAGGTCGGTGGAGGTCAGGAAGCGGTCGCGGAACGACGCGCCCTTGGTTTTGAACTTGACCGCCTTGGCGCGCAGCATCAGGTGCGGAAAGTCCACGTTCCATTCGTGCGGCGGTACGTAGGGGCATTTGGTCATGTAGCACAGGTCGCACAGGTAGCACTGGTCCACGACTTTTGCGTAGTCGGCCTTATCCACGCCGTCGACTTCCATGGTGGACGACTCGTCCACCAGGTCGAACAGGGTCGGGAAGGCGTTGCACAGGCTGACGCAGCGGCGGCAGCCGTGACAGATATCGAACACCCGTTCGAGTTCCTTGGATACGGACGACTCGTCGTAGTAGTCGGCTGTTTGCCAGTCGATGGCATGGCGGGTCGGGGCTTCCAGATTCCCTTCACGGACCGGCGTGCGGGGTTCGGCCATGGCTGCTGCTCCTGCGGAAACGGGTTCAGATAAGACAATTGACCTGCCCGTAGCGTGGCAGTTCAAACGCGAGGCCTTGCGCCCCACGAAAATCAAGAAACGGGGCGGGGACCGCAAGCGGCCCCCGCGCACCGCACGGGCTCAGCTGCCCAGAGTGTCCAGAGCCTTCTGGAAACGGTTGGCGTGCGAACGCTCCGCCTTGGCCAGGGTCTCGAACCAGTCGGCGATTTCCGAGAAACCTTCCTCGCGCGCGCCCTTGGCCATGCCTGGGTACATATCGGTGTACTCGTGGGTTTCGCCGGCGATGGCCGCCTTCAGGTTCTCGGCGGTCGGGCCGATCGGCAGGCCGGTGGCGGGGTCGCCGACGGCTTCCAGATACTCCAGGTGACCATGGGCGTGGCCGGTCTCACCTTCGGCGGTGGAGCGGAACACGGCGGACACATCGTTGTAGCCCTCGACGTCGGCCTTGTTGGCGAAGTACAGGTAACGACGGTTGGCCTGCGATTCACCGGCGAATGCCGCTTTGAGGTTGCCCTCGGTCTTGCTGCCTTTCAGATTAGCCATGTTAGTGACCTCTTGCTGTTGAAAAAAACCGATCGGTCGACGCCACGCAGGCGACTCCCTCACGACGGGGATGGTAACGAGGCGGGGTAGGGGATGGAAGTTGATTTTTCCAATGCCGCCGATAGGCAATGTCTATCGATAACCAGCCCGTCCTGATTCTAGCCTAAAGTCGATGCCAGGCCGGTGGCGCCGCCGGGCGCGCAGTCGACGATAGCGTGCGCCAGCAGCTGTAGCGCCTGCGGCCGGTAGAACTCGCTGCGGTGGGCGAGTGCCACCTGACGGTAGGGCGCTGTGCCGCGAAACGGCCGTACCGCCAGCAGCGCCCGCTCGCGCGGTGACTCGCCCAGGGCGCCCACCGGCAGCACGCTGATACCGGCGCCACTGGCCACCATGTAGCGGATGGTTTCGAGCGAGCTGCCTTCCAGGCGCTGGCCGCCCTTGTGCCCAAGCCGCGGGCACAGCGCCAGCACCTGGTCGCGAAAACAGTGCCGCGGGCCGAGCAGCAGCACGTTTTCGTCGGCAAGCTGCGCCGGGCCGATGTCGACCTGCGCCGTCCATGGGTGGCCCGGCGGCATCGCGACCACGAACTCCTCCCGGTAGCAGGGGATGACCTGCACTTCGCTGGCCCGATACGGCAGCGACAGCACCGCGGCGTCGACTTCACCGCGCTGCAGGCGGGCGCCCAGCTCGTCGGTGTAATTCTCCTCGATGATCAACGGCATGCGCGGCGCCAGGCGGGCGAGCAATGGAATCAGTCGCGGCAGCAGATAGGGCCCAATCGAGAAAATGACCCCCAGCCGAAACGGCCCGGCCAGCGGGTCCTGGGCATTGGCGGCCAGCGCGCGAATAGCCTCGGCGTCGGCCAGCACGCGCCGCGCCTGGTCGACAATCTGCTCGCCGATCGGCGTCGGCCTGACTTGTCCGGGCAGGCGCTCGAACAGCTGCACGCCGAGTTCTGCTTCCAGTTTCTTGATGGCAACTGACAGCGTCGGCTGGCTTATGAAACAGCGCGCCGCGGCGCGGCCAAAATGCCGCTCCCGGTCGACCGCGACCAGGTAACGCAGCTCGTTCAGGGTCATGGCGCTCTCCATTGCGGGCGGGAGGCCGATGGTAAAGTACTGCGCTGCGTCACTCACTGGTGCGTTCGTCGCGAGGCCCGCCGTCATGAATAGCCCGGATACCGCCATCGGTCCCGTCCTGCTGGCCGACCGTGACCAGGCTGGCGTGGTCAGCCTTACCCTGAACCGCCCGGCGCAGCGCAACGCCCTGTCCCAGGAACTGCTGGCGGCGCTCAAATCCACCCTGGCGCAACTTGCCACCGACAATGGCGTGCGGGTGCTGTTGCTGGCCGGTGCCGGGCCGGCGTTTTGCGCTGGTCACGACCTGCGGGAGCTGCGTTCGCTGAACGATGAAGCGGCGGCGATGCAGCTGTTTGGTCTTTGCGGCGAGGTCATGCTGGCGCTGCGCCGTTTCCCGCGCCCGGTCATCGCCAAGGTGCATGGCGTCGCTACCGCCGCCGGCTGCCAGCTGGTGGCCAGCTGCGACATGGCCATTGCCAGCGACCATGCCCGTTTTGCCACCCCTGGCGTCAACATCGGGCTTTTCTGCAGTACCCCGGCAGTGGCCCTGACCCGCAACGTGGGCTACAAGCACGCCATGGAAATGCTGCTGACCGGCGAGCTGATCGATGCCGCCACGGCGCTGCGCATGGGCCTGATCAACCGCGTGGTGCCGACCGGCGAACTGGACGCCGCGGCGTTGGATTTGGCGGCGCGGATCGCGAGCCGTCCGCCTGCGGTGCTGGCGCTTGGCAAGGCTGCGGTGCAGGCGCAGATGGGTCTTGGCGAAGCGCAGGCCTATACCCAGACCAGCGCCGTGATGGCGAAGAACCTGCTCATGGATGAGGCCGTGGAAGGCATTGACGCCTTTATCGACAAACGGCCCCCCAACTGGCCTGCGGCCTGATCGGGCGGGGGCGGCACGTAGCCGTCCACTCGGCCCGTTCCTTGCCGTCGCCCGACGCGAGCGGATTCCATCCGCCCGGGAACCGCTGAT
>NZ_JBFIII010000126.1 GCF_041601295.1 Immundisolibacter sp. | reverse complement strand
GGATCAGCTTGACCAACTCTTCGGTCAGGTTGACGTTGGAGTCCTCCAGCGCTCCGGACTGCACCGTGCCCAGGCGCGCTGACCCCCCGGTACCCACCAGCGGAATGCCGGAGGCGAACGTTTCGACCCAGGCGTTGTTACCGGCCTGGCGCAAACCCTGCGGGTTGGCGAAGTTGGCCATTGCAAGCTGCCCCATCTGACGCGACTGACCGTTGGTGTAACGGGCAAACACACGACCGGTTTCGTCGATCGAGATGGTCGACAGTCGACCCGTGGTGTAGCCGTCCTGGTCCAGCGCGTTGACGCTGTAGGTGTCGCCGAACTGTGTGGTCGGGGTCGGACCCGAATAGTTCAGCGTGAGAGTCAGCGGTGCGGCGCCAGCAATGGCGAACGGATCGTAGGCCACCACCCCGGAGGCCGGGGTCAGAATCTTGCCGTCAGTGCCGAAGGTGATCACACCGCCCGCGGTCGGCGTCACTTCCGTACCGTCCACCAACAGGTGCGTGTCATAGGTGTTGACCCCGGTTTTGACGCTGTACAGCACCCCGTTGTGGGAGTTGCCCAGCGAATCGTAGAAGGTCATCGAAGTCGAGTTGGTGTAGCTGCCGGCAACCGTCGGATCGAACGGGATGGCCACGACCGCAGCCGTGGCGCGCATATTGATGCCAACCGTGACGCTGCCGGTCGCCTTTGGCTCCACGTCCGAGGTATCGATCTGCAGCGGTACCGGCGTGCCCGATGCCAGGCCGGCGGCGTCCACGTTGAACGCCATCAGTTGCTGCGCGGCGTTGTTGGTGACAAAGCCGGAGCGATCCACCCCGAATGCCCCGGCGCGGCTGTATACGGTGCCGGAACTGTCGCTGAGCATGAAAAATCCACCGCCATTGATGGCAAGGTCGAAATTGTTGTTGGTGGACTTGACGTTGCCCTGATCGAACTGTTGCGAGATGGCTGCCGTGCGCACGCCGCGGGCAATCGCCAGCGATGACACGCCCAGGTCAAAGCCAGTGGCGATATCCGAGAACTCGGCCCGCGACTGCTTGAAGCCCGTCGTGTTGACGTTGGCGATATTGTTGCTCGCGACGTCTAGCTGCGTGGTTGCCGCGTTAAGGCCACTGATTGCTGTTTCAAATGCCATGGAATCGCTCCTTCAAATGACCCTTTGGGCCGTTACATCACCTGCCTGACGGCGCTCAAATCAGTGGCGCCGTAACCGTTCAAAATCAACTGCGCACCCTGCCCGTCACTGCCGAACAGCACGCTGTCCACGCGGCCCACGGCCAATGCGGGAACCGCCTGGCCGTTACCGGGGTCGGCATAGACGCGGTAGCGTCCAGGCATGGCCCCGGTGCCGTCCGCCTGGCTTCCGTCCCAGGCAAAGCGAACCATGCCCGCGGGCTGCGCCCCCAGGCTCACCTGGCGCACCAGACGCCCGGCCTGGTCGTAAATCGTGATATTCAGATCCGGCGCATCGGCCGGCAGGTTGACCGCGCCTTGCAGCGCGCCGCCAATCGGCAGCAGCGAGGACTCTCCATCCAGCAGCACCTCGCGGCCGACCAGTTGCGCAATTTCCGCAGCGCGGCTGGAGTTCAGGCTGCGCGATAGCTCGGCAACCTGTTTCCCCAGATCGCTGATGCCGGTGACGGTGCTCAGCTGGGCCATCTGAGCCACCATTTCGTTGGCGTCCAGCGGCTTGGTCGGATCCTGATTTCGCAGCTGCGTGGACAGCAGCGTCATGAAGTCATCCTGGTTCAGGACCGTGCGCCGCTCCTTGGGCGGGGTCAGCGAGTCGCTGCTACGCAGGTTGGTCGCAGCCAGGCTATCGGTGGAAAACATCAGCTATCCCCCAGGCGCAGCGTGCGCTGAATAAGATCCTGGACCGTGCTCAGTGCCTGCGCGGCGCTCTCGTAGGAGCGCGAGGCCGAGATCATGTCGGCCATCTGCTCCACCGGCCGCACGTTGCTGTAGTAGACGTAACCCTGCGGATCGGCCAGCGGGTGACCGGGCTGGTATTCCGCCCGTGGCGGTTCCTGGCTGATGGCAATGCCTTTCACCTGCACGCCACTGGCGGGCGCGTTGCGCTGCGCCGCATCCAGAACCGCCGCGAATACCGGCACCCGCGCCTGGTACGCCTGCTCCGGCGAACCGGCCGCCTGGTCGGCATTGGCAAGATTGCTGGCCACCGTGTTCAAACGCACGGTCTGGGCGGAAAGCGCCGACCCCAGCGTGCCAAACAGTCCAAAATCACTCATAGCGTCAATCCCCTCGTAGCGCGGTCATCAACCCGCGGATACGGCCATTCAGAAACGTCAGGCTGGCCAGATAGCGATTCGAGTTCTCGCTGAACGCCGCCTGTTCGGTGGCCACATCTACCGTGTTGCCGTCGAGCGAGGGCTGCAGCGGCACCCGAAAACGCAGTTGCGTCTCAGCCCCCTGATCCAGGCTGCCGATATGTGAGGCATTGGTAATCGCCAGCGGCGACTTCGCGCCATGCGCTGCCTGCAGCGCCTGCTTGAAATCCACGTCACGCGCCTTGAAACCGGGCGTGTCGGCATTCGCCAGATTGGCGGCCAGTATCTGAGAGCGCTCGGCGCGTAGCTGTATTGCCTGGCCATGTATGCCGAAGGCTTGGTCGATGATGTTAGCCATGCCGAACTCCGCGGCGTCTGCTGTTGCGTCGGCATAATGCAAACGCCGGGCCAACTGCACGAAATCCCTTGTAAACAGGCCATCCACAGCCATTAGCGAATTTACGGCAGACCCCAAACCTGCCGTTTGGCAAGCATTTGCCGGTATGGCGGCGACGGATTGCCGACGTTACCGGCCCGCTCGACGTCGACCACGCCCGCCCGCGAGATCGAAAACACCTCCCCACAGCGCGTGGCATGGCACGTGCTAGATCACTACTGATCTCGGAACGCGCGATCGCCGGGCATGGCTTAAGGAGATTGGAAGATGAAGCAAGCAATCAAGCGGGTCTGCTGGCCATTTCTGGCGCTGACCGCGCTGTTCGTGAGCGGCGCCGCTCAGGCCCTGCAAGACCCGGCCAAGCTGGTTGTGGCGGCGCGTGACGCCGCCTTGACGGCGGCGCGCGAGGTCGGCGTCAACAATCCGACGGCAACGGTTGCCCGACCCGACCCAAGGCTACGCCTGGCCGATTGCCTGCAACCCCTGACAGGCCGCGTGACGGGCACCCCGCGCCTGCCCGGACGCGCCCTGGTCCAGGTCGCCTGCGAGGCCACGCCGGGCTGGTCCATCCATTTGCCGGTCAGCGTGCAGGCAAAGGCCGGCGTACTGGTGGCGGCCCGGGCACTGCCCCGCGGTCACCGCATCAAAGCCGGCGACCTGCGTCAGCAAACCATGGAACTGGGTGCCCTGAATGGCCAGTACCTGCTGGATCAGGCACAAGCCCAGGGGCAGGCCCTGCGGCGCAGCCTCGGCGTGGGCGAGCGGCTTACCCCGAACGTCCTTCAAGCCCCGGTGCTGGTGCGCCGCGGCGAGTCGGTCCTGATGCAACTGCAAGGAAACAATTTCGTTATTCAGGCCAGCGGCCGCGCGCTCGGCAACGGCGCCGCCGGTGACCGGGTGGATATCGAAAACCTGCACACAAAGCGTGTCGTGCATGGCACCGTTACCGGCGATGGCCGGGTAACGGTGGAATTTTGACAGCAATGCTAAAGTTCTTCGCGACAGTGACGATAACTGGTCATCCGCCGCATTAGCAGTGGCTGTAGCTAAGGTAGAACACCATGGAAATAAGGTCCACGCCCGTGATTCCGGAAAACCTGAAGGTCGATTCCGCGCCGGGTCGCGCCAGCGCGCACGAGAGCACGCAGGCTCCCCGCGCCCAATCCGCCGACGACAGCGTCAACCTCACCGAAGGTGCCCGTCAATTGCAGGACGTCCAAACCCTGGTAGCCGGCACGCCGGTCGTGAACAGTGAACGGGTGGCCGCGCTGCGCGCCGCCATCACCGACGGCAGTTATCAGATCGACCCGCACCGCGTTGCGGACAACTTCCTGCGTCAAGAGCAGGCGGCTCAGGAATAGACCGTGAATAGCTCGCTGCCTGCCGACCCGTCGCCAATGGCATCCGGCCACGAGACCCTGGTCGCCCTGGCCGACCTGCTGGAGCAGGAGTACGCGGCGTTCAAACAGGCCGACGGCGCAGCGGTGACGGCTATTGCTGCGACCAAGCGCCGCCTGACCGAAACCCTGAGCAGGCTGGAGACCACGTCAGACGGACAAATCGAACCGGCCGACAGCCCCCGTCAGGAGCAGACGGCCGACCTGGCCCGGCACTGCCGGGACCTTAACCGGCGCAACGGCCAACTGCTGGCCCTGCAACAGGGCATGCTCACGCGCGCCATGCGCGTGCTGATGGGCACCGAGCAAAGCCCGGCGTTATACAGCGCCAGTGGCGAATCCCGCCCGCAGGTAGGCAGCCGCCACATCGCCAGCGTCTAGGGTTTCTGATTCAGGCGTCCGACTGTAATCGCGACAGGCATCTTCCCGGCTCACGCCAACGCCTTACTGACCACCTCGTACAGGTCTTTGGACAACTTGGGCGTCGCGGCCAGGCGTTCGAGCTGCGCACGCATAAGCACCTGGCGCGTCGGTTCGTAGCGGCGCCAGCGGGCCAGGGCCTGAACCAGGCGTGCCGCCAGCATGGGGTTGAAGCCGTCGATGGCCAGCACCTGATCGGCCAGAAAGACATATCCGGCGCCGTCTGCGGCATGGAAGCGTGCCGGGTTGCCGTGAACCAAGGCGCCGACCAGGGCGCGAACCCGGTTCGGGTTGCGCGGCGCGTAGGCCGGGTGGGTCAGCAGGGCCTTGACGTCGTCCAGCGCCTGCGCCCGGCGCGAGCCGGCCTGCACGCTGAACCAGCGGTCCAGCACCAGCGCCTCGCCCTTCCAGCGTTGGTAGAAGGCGGCCAGCGCCTGTTCGCGTTCGGGGGCTTCCAGCTGCGCCAGCAGCGCCAGGGCGGCGTTGCTGTCGGTCATGTTGTCGGCGGCCTGGAACTGCGCGAAGCACAGGCCGGCGCCGATGTCGTCGAGTTCGGCCAGATACCCCAGGCACAGGTTACGCAGGCTGCGGCGACCGGCTTCCGCGCCCTCGAAGTGATAGGGGCCGGTCGGCGCGAGCGCCTGATAGCGCGCCAGCAGCGGCTCGCGCAGACCCTCTGCCAGCGCCAGGCGCAGGAAGCGACGCACGTCGTGGATGGCCTGCGGATCGACCACGTCGAGTTCGCCGGCGATGAAGGTCTCCGACGGCAGCGTGAGCAGCTCGGTCACCAGGGCCGGATCGAGGCTCTCGTCGGCCAGGCAGCGTTGCACCGCACGCAGCAGGCCGGCGTCCAGCGACAGGGCTTCGCCGCTGGCATGCGCTGCCAGCAGACGACGTATCAAGCGCAGGTAGAGCTGCTGGCCGGCCTCGTAGCGGGCATAGGCGTCGGTGTCGTGCGCCAGCAGGTGGGCGAGTTCGGCATCGTCAAGATCGACATCCAGGCGCACCGGGGCCGAGAAGCCGCGCAGCAGCGACGGCACTGGCGCGGCGGGCAGGTCCTCGAACACGAAGGTCTGCTCGGCCTCGCGCAGCTGAAGCACGCGTTGCGTACCGACCGACGCGCCCTCCCCTTCAAGGCGCAGCGGCAGTTCGCGACCGTCCGCACCCAGCAGGCCGAGCGCGACCGGAATCGGCAGCGGCTGTTTGTCCGGCTGCCCCGGCGTGGGCGGCGTGTGCTGGCGCAAGGTCAGGTAAAGGCGCTGCTGGTCGGCGTCGTGACGACGCGTGATGGTCACCTGCGGCGTACCGGCCTGGCGGTACCAGCCCATGAACGGCTCAAGATCGATGCCGTTGGCATCGGCCAGCGCGGCAACGAAGTCCTCCACCGTGACCGCCTGCCCGTCGTGGCGGGCAAAGTAGCGGTCCATGCCGCGCCGGAAGCCGTCCACGCCCAGCAGCGTGTGCAGCATGCGCACCACCTCGGCGCCCTTCTGGTAAACGGTGCTGGTGTAGAAGTTGTTGATCTCGACGTAGGCCTCCGGGCGCACCGGGTGGGCCAGCGGGCCGCCATCCTCGGCAAACTGCACGGTACGCAGGCCGCGCACGTCGGCAATGCGCTTGACCGCCGGCGAGCCCATGTCGGCCGAGAACTGCTGGTCGCGGAATACCGTCAGGCCTTCCTTGAGGCTGAGCTGGAACCAGTCGCGGCACGTGACGCGGTTGCCCGTCCAGTTGTGGAAGTACTCGTGGGCGATCACACCTTCGATTGCCGCGAAATCGCTGTCGGTCGCGGTGGCCTGGGTCGCCAGCACGTATTTCGTGTTGAAGATGTTCAGGCCCTTGTTTTCCATCGCGCCCATGTTGAAGTCGCTGGTGGCCACCACCATGAAACGCTCCAGGTCCAGCGGCAGGCCGAAACGTGCCTCGTCCCAGGCGATGGACGCCATCAGCGAATTCATCGCGTGTTCAGTCTTGCCCAGGTCGCCGCGGCGCACGTAGATCTCGAGCAGGTGCTCCTTGCCGGCACGCGAGATGATGCGCTGCTGGCGCGACTCCAGCTGGCCGGCCACCAGCGCAAACAGGTAACACGGCTTGCGGTGCGGGTCGCCCCAGCGCGCAAAGTGGCGTCCGGTATTGCCGTCGCCGGTCAGGTCGCCATGCTCGACCAGGTTGCCGTTGGACAGCAG
>NZ_JBFIII010000125.1 GCF_041601295.1 Immundisolibacter sp. | reverse complement strand
TCGCTGGCGGACGTGCGCCGCCTGGCGGCAGAGCTGATTGCCGCCCACCCGGTCATCCACGTGCTGATCAACAATGCCGGGGTGATGCTCGAGCGGCGCCAGCTCAGCGCCGATGGGTTCGAGCTGCAATTTGCCGTCAACCACCTGGCGCCGCTGCTGCTCACCCGCCTGCTGGAGCCGGCACTTGCCGCTGGCGCGCCGTCGCGGGTGATCAACGTGAGCTCGCGCGTTCACACCATGGGCGCCATCAATTTCGACAATCTGCAGTGGGAACGCGGCTACAAAATGTTCGCCGCCTACGGACAGTCCAAGCTGGCCTGCGTGATGGCCACCTACGACCTGGCGCAGCGCTGGAAGGCCCTCGGCATCACCGTCAACTGCCTGCATCCAGGCGTGATCGACACCAACCTTGGCGGCATGCCGGGCTTTGTGAAAATGCTGCTTCCAAAGGCTGAGAAAGGCGCCCGCACGTCGCTGTACCTGGCCACCTCCGCCGCCGTGGAAGGCGTCACCGGGCGTTATTTCAGCAACTGCAAGGCCGTGCGTTCCTCAGCCAAATCGCACGACCTGGCCGTGCGCGAGCGTTTGTGGCAGGAAAGCGAACGCCTGCTCGGATTAGCCTGACAGCGACAGCGGTCGGTTGCGGCTTGAGCCGCGATCAAAGCGTATAAAAATCGATCAACGCCGGAACCAGGTCGTTCTGGATCTTGATTTTTTTCCAGCGTATAACCCAGCGCCGCGCGTCCTGCCTCAGGCGCAGATCGTAGTCGCCGAAGTTGCTGTGCTGTGTTTCCGTGCGCGGGTTGTAGACCTGCACCAGCCAGTTCGCCCGCACCGAGATCTCGCTGGCGCTCTCGAACTCGGCCTCAATGTTGGTCACGAAATGGGTCGTGCGCGGCAGCGGCATCGCCGTGACCGACTTACCTGACTGCGCACGCATCACGCGCTCCTGCAGCCCGCGACGCGAGTCATGGTAGATCTGCGATATCTCAGTATCCGGGTCGCTGGTTTGTGTGTGCTCATCGCGCCAGGCCGGCACCCAGTAGACGACGTCTGGGTCGTAAACCTCCAGCCACTGCTGCCAGTCGCGGGCGTCCAGGCAGCGGCATTCCAGGTACAGCAGCGCGGTGGCTATGGCAGTGGCGTTCGGGTCGGCCATGGATAAAGTCCTGCTGTGTCAGATCACCGGCTGCACATGAGCCGATGCCATTCCCGGTAACCGGCATGGATAGCCGTCTCGTCGCCAAAGGACAATCCCGCCGGACTGGCGTTGTAGCGGGCCTGGCTCGTCCCGAGAGCCGCGAACGCCTCCGACGCCGCAAGCGACGTCGCCATCCCGCGCGAATAGCCCTGCGTGTCGCCCGCCGCAGTGGCTGCGAAACCGCCCTGGCTCAGCGCGTACATGACGTTGTCATCGGACGTGGCCAGACCACCGGCATTGAAGAACTCCTCATACTGACGGATGCGAAAACGCCGCGCCGGGGCGCTCTCACCCCGCGGTGCGAGGCAATGCGAACTCATGCGCGTTTTGTCCACCGCCAACGGCTGCCAGGTGCGCAGTTGCAGGGACTGGATGTCGATGATCTGCAGATTGGGGAAAATCGTCAGGTTGCGTTGGCGCAGCATCCAGTCCAGGCGCGCCGCGCCGACGCGGTCCGAAACCCGCTGCAGCAGCTGTGCATCGCGTACCAGTGGGCGGCTTTCCGGCTCCTGTCCCGGTGCACCGACCGACCAGGACATGGCGTGCCCACGCGGCATGCTGATGGTGCCAGCAATGATTTCCCCAGGTGGTTTGGCAGGCGGCGCTCCGCGTGGCCGCTGGCGGACGATGTCCACAAAGGCGGCATGCGTGGTCGAGAAATGATAGGCGTCGAGGCCGTTCTCGAACTGCAACTTCCAGTTGCCATCGTAGGTATAGCTCGCCTCCCCGGGGATGTATTCAAGTCCCTCTGGCGCCTGGTCAGCGACCAGGTCCAGCAGGATCCGGGCATCGCCCAGGTGTTCATCCAGACCGGGCACGTCCGCGGCCAGACTCGCGAACACGAAGCCGCGATAGCTGTCCACCCGCGCCAGGGGTATCAGGTCGTGGTTCTCGGCATCGAAGGCCGGCGGGTAGGCGCCATCCTTGTGGTCGGTAATGCCAACGTTGCGCCCCGCGCTGTCGTAGGACCAGCCGTGATACGGGCAGGTATGGAACTTGCGGTTCCCGGCGCGAAACGGACACAGCAAGGTGCCCTTGTGGCGACAGCTGTTCAGAAAGCCGCCGAGCCTCCCGCTGGCGTCGCGCATCAGGATCATCGGTTGGCGACCGATGTGCCGGGTCACGAAATCGTGCGGGTTTGGAATCTCGCTGTCCAGGGCCACGAAGACCCAGGTGGCCTCGAAAATTCGCTCCATTTCGCGCTCGAAGATCTCTGCATCAAGAAACACCTTCCGATGTACGCGAAATACGCCCGCCTCGGGGCTGTCTTGGACAAGACTGTCCACATCCACTGCGGTTTCTCCTGGCATTGGCAACGTGTGCAGCGCTCAGCTCGCCGGCCAGACGCCGTCCAGGGCGCCGGCGATCAGTGTGCCGACGCCGCTGTCGGTGAACACTTCCAGCAACACGGCGTGTTCCACCCGGCCGTCGACGATGTGAGCACTACCGACGCCACCGGCCACCGCATCCAAGGCACAGTGCACCTTGGGCAGCATGCCACCGTGGACGGTGCCGTCGGCGATCAGCGCCTGCACCGTGGCAGCATCCATGCGCGGGATCAGCTTGCCACCACCGTCCAGCACGCCGGTGGTGTTGGTCAGCAACATCAGTTTTTCGGCCTTCATCGCCACCGCCAGCTTACCGGCCACGGTATCGGCGTTGATGTTGTAGGTCGCACCGTCAGCGCCGACGCCGATGGGCGCCAGCACCGGGATGAAATCACGCCCGCTCAGCAGGTCGATCAGCGCCGTATCGATGGCCTCCACCTCGCCGACGTGACCAAGATCGATAATCTCCTCGGGAAGTGATTCGGCGTCGCCGGTGCTCCGTGGGGTCAGTTTGCGGGCGCGGATGGCGGCCGCGTCCTTGCCGGTGATGCCCACCGCCTGGCCACCGTGGCTGTTGATCAGATTGACGATTTCCTTGTTCACCAGGCCACCGAGCACCATTTCCACCACGTCCATGGTGGCGGCGTCGGTGACCCGCTGGCCGTCCACGAAACGACTCTCGATGCCAAGGCGAGCAAGCAGCTGACCGATCTGCGGGCCACCGCCGTGCACTACCACCGGGTTCATGCCGACCAGCTTCATGAGCACAATGTCGCGTGCGAAGCTGTGCTTGAGTTGCGCATCCACCATCGCATTGCCGCCGAATTTGACGACGATGGTCTTGCCACGGAAACGGCGGATGTAAGGCAGCGCCTCGACCAGCACCACGGCAACGCGATCGGCGGCATCTATCGACAAGGGCATCACGCGTCTCCGGACAATCGAGTTACGAACGAATTCTAGGTCGGGCTGGCTTGGCTTATGATGCCAAGCAATCCTCCCGGACCCCAGCTATGCCCCACGACGTCCTGCGCCCCACTCCCTTGCACGCCCTGCACCTGGCCGCTGGCGCCCGCATGGCGCCATTCGCCGGCTGGGACATGCCACTGCATTATGGCTCGCAGCTGGACGAACACCACGCGGTGCGCACCGCCGCCGGGGTGTTCGACGTGTCGCATATGGCGCAGGCGGACATCAGCGGACCGCAGGCCGACAGCTACCTGCGTCGTATGCTGTGCGGCGACGTGGCGCGCATCGGCACCGGTAAGGCCTTGTATACCTGCCTGCTGAACGAACAGGCCGGCATCATCGACGACCTGCTGGTCTACCGTCTCGGTACCGACCGCTTTCGAGTGGTGCTGAACGCAGCCCGGCGTGACGCCGATCTTGCCTGGCTGCGCGGCCAGCTGGCCGGTTTTGACGTTGACCTCACGCCGCGCGACGATCTGGCCATGCTGGCGGTGCAAGGACCACTGGCTCGTACGCAGGCATCCCGATCGTTGCCGGATGCCTTGCGTGTCGCGACCGCTGATCTGGCCCGCTTTGCCGCGACAGAGCACGGCGACTGGCTGGTCGGACGCACCGGCTACACAGGCGAGGACGGCTTTGAAATCATGCTGCCGGCCGACTCGGCGCCGCAGGTGTGGCGGACGCTGCTGGAGGCGGGCATCCGGCCGACCGGCCTCGGGTCGCGGGATACCTTGCGGCTGGAAGCGGGCTTGTCGCTGTATGGCCACGATATGGACGAGACCATCACACCACTCGAATGCGGTCTGGCCTGGACCGTGCATTGGGAGCCGCCCCATCGCGACTTTATCGGTCAGGCGGCTCTGGCCGCCCGGCGCACCGCCGGACCGGCTCAGCAACGTGCCGGGGTGGTGCTGGCCTGCCGCGGCGTGCTGCGCGACGACGCGCCCGTATTCCAGGAGGGCCGACAGATCGGCCACCTCACGTCCGGTGGCTTCGGGCCCACGGTCGGCCGGGGCATCGGCTTGGCGCGTGTGGAAACGGGGGCCGAGGGCGTCTGTACCATACGCATCCGCGATCGGGACCTGCCAGGCCAACTGGTGACGCCACCGTTCGTGCGCGAAGGCACGCTGCGCCTTGAGCTGCCACCGTTGATGCAAGCGTGACAGACCCTTGGTCGCCGCTTGACGATCCCGCCGGCCCTTGCCGGCTTCATTCCTGACCGGAGACCCATCTTGAGCCAGGTGCCAGACACACTTCGCTACACCCGAACCCACGAATGGCTGCGCCAGGAGGCCGACGGCAGCATCACGGTGGGAATTACCGACCACGCCCAGGCTCAGTTGGGCGATCTTGTCTACGTGGAGCTCCCTGCGGCAGGCAAACAGCTTCCCGCCGGCGCCGCCTGCGCGGTGGTGGAATCAGTCAAGGCGGCCGCCGACGTGTACGCGCCGCTGGCAGGTGAGGTGGCGGCGATCAACGAGACACTCAGCGCTACGCCGGAACAGATCAACCAGGACCCGTATGGTGGCGGCTGGCTGCTGCGTCTGAGGGCCGCCGCCATGCCGTCGGACACGCTTGATGCGGTCGCCTACCGCGCGTTGATCGAGGCCAGCTGATGCCGTTCATCCCGCACACGGCGCAGGAAGTTACCGACATGCTGCGCGCCATCGGCGTGCCCGATATCGAGACGCTGTTTGACGAGATTCCACCGGCGCTGCGCCTGACCGACCTGCCCGGCATACCCGAAGGCCTGGCCGAGTGGGAAGTGGGCGCACTGCTGGCCGAGCGCACGGCGGGCGACAGCAATCCGACCTGCTTCCTGGGTGCCGGCGCCTATCAGCACCATATTCCCGCCGCCGTGTGGCAACTGGTGAGTCGCGGCGAGTTCTACTCGGCCTATACGCCCTACCAGGCGGAGGCGAGCCAGGGCACGCTGCAGGTGCTGTACGAGTTCCAGAGCATGATCGCCGGGCTGTGTGCGCTGGACGTGGCCAATGCCTCGCTGTACGACGGCGCCTCGGCGCTGGCCGAGGCTGTGTTGATGGCGGTGCGGGCAAACGGCACGACCGGTCGGCGCGTGCTGCTGCCGCGCGCGCTGCATCCGGCCTACCGCGCGACTGTGCGCAGCATCGTCGCGCTGCAGGGCATCGAAGTCCTTGAGCCAGGTTTCGACCCCGCCACCGGACACACTGACATCGACGGCATCGACTGGCAAGGGGTCACGTCGCTGGTCATCCCGCAGCCGAATTTCTTTGGCGTGCTGGAGGATGTTGACCTGCTGACCGACGCAGCCCACCAGGCAGGTGCGCTGGTCATCGGCGTGGTCAATCCGCTGGCGCTGGCCATCCTCAAGCCGCCCGGCGAATGGGGCACCAAGGGCGCCGATATTGCCTGTGGCGAGGGCCAGCCGTTGGGCATCCCGCTGGCTGGGGGTGGGCCGTACCTGGGCTTCATGGCCTGTCGAGAGGGCTTGATGCGACAGCTGCCGGGGCGCATCGCCGGTCGCACGGTGGATCGCGCCGGCAAGACCGGCTTCACCCTGACGCTGCAAGCACGCGAGCAACATATCCGGCGTGCCAGGGCCACTTCCAACATCTGTACCAACCAGGGCCTGCTTGCAACCGCCGCTACCCTTTACCTGAGCCTGATGGGGCCGGCCGGGCTGAGCACTGTGGCGCGGCAAAGCCACGCCCACCTGCGCCACTTGACCGACGGCCTGTGCGCCCTGCCGGGAGTTTCGGCGGCCTTCAGCGGACCCCGCTTCAACGAGGCGGTGCTGCGCCTGCCTGGCGACCTGCCACAGCTGCTCGATGGCTTGCTGGCTCGCCATATCCTGGGCGGCCTGCCGCTGGCCGAGCACTATCCGGAACTGGCCGACTGCCTGCTGCTGTGCACCACCGAACTGACGCCGGCCAGCGCCTGCGACCGCTACGTGGCGGCGACCGCCGATCTGATCTGAGACCCTGAACCCGATGGCGATCGCGACCCCTACCCACTGGCGCGGTGTCAGCATCGCGTTTCTGGCCGGCGTCGCGGCGGCGACTGCTTTGGCCAAGGCCAGTCCGGCAGCGCTCGACCTGCGCGGCGCCATGCAACTGACGCTGCTTCAGATTGGCTGGGTAATGTCGGCCGGGGCGCTGGCGAGCTTTCTGCTTGGCGTCGCCTCCGGGCAACTCAGCCACTGGCGCGGTTCCCGCCGACTGGTGCGCGACGGTCTGTTGCTGGTGATGGTGGCCGGCGCACTGAGTGCGCTTGCGCCCACGCCGGCCTGGCTGCTGACCGGCCGCGGCC
>NZ_JBFIII010000124.1 GCF_041601295.1 Immundisolibacter sp. | reverse complement strand
GGCACAGTCCAGGATCAGCGGCTTGCTGGCGCCGGGCTCACCGACCACGCCACTGCCCAACAGCGCCTCCCGCCAATCGGCAAGCGCTGGCGTGCGCCAGCCCTGGGTGGACTGGTCCTCGAACAAAGTCCGACCGGCGAACCGCTCCAGCGGCAGGCACACGTGTCCCTCGCCGGTGTGGCGACTGACCAGCGCAGCGGCCAGCGCCAGTTGCTGCGACGGCTTTGCTGCGTGACGCAGCAGCAGATCGGCAAAATGCGCGTCCAGCGGTCGCAGCGCGCGCGCTTGCTGCAGGGCGAGCAGCCGGGCGTCCATTCAGGCACCTCCGCACAGGGCGGTTTCGAGCGCCAGCAGCAGTGCTTGATCCGGCCGGTCAAAGTAGATGCCAGCGCTACCGTGCGTCGGCGCCATACCGCGCAGGAACAGGTAATAAGCGCCGCCGAAATGGCGGTCGTAGTCGTAATCCGCCACCCGCAGGCGCAGATACCGGTGCAGCGCCACCGTGTAGACCAGGTATTGGAGGTCGTAGCGGTGTTCGGCCATCGCCGCCCGCAGTGCCTCGGGGGCGTAGTCCACCGCGCCTTGGCCGAGCCAGTTGGACTTGTAGTCGGCCAGATAAAACCGCCCGGCGTGCTCGAATACCAGGTCGATGTAGCCCTTGAGCACGCCTTCCACGGCATCGAAGCGCAGCGCCGCGGCATCGGCCGCGAGGGTGGTGGCCTCCAGCAGGCGGTTCAGCGTGGCCGCCTCGATGCGTGCCAGGGGAAAGTAGAACTCCAGTTCATCCTGCCGCTGCTCGCGAGTGATGTCCCGCAGGCGAAGTGCCTGGCCATCCAGCGGCGTGTCGAGCACGTCCGCCACCAGCCGTTCCAGCGTGGACTGCCACAGCGGCGGGTAGCCGGCGCGCGCCAGGGTCTGCGCCACCGCGTCGCCCAGCGCCGGGCCGTGGGCGTGCGGGAAATCGAGCACCTCGAACAGGCCGTGCAGGCTGGTGCCGGCCGTCGCCCCCCGCGGAAAGCGGGCGATTGGCAGCACGCCGCTGGTATCGGACGGGGCCAGGCTGGCGGTCTCGACCACGGCGACCGCGCCCGTATCGACGGCATCGTGATCGGGCCGGTCCGCGCCCACCGCACCGGCGGCAAGGGCGGAATAGCTGGTCACGCGCCAGCGGCTGTCGATGCGACCGCCAAAGCTGCTGGCCCGCCCGGCCTGCGGCGCATTGCCGGCGGGATGCTGCGCATCGGTCGGCGGCTCGGTCAGCACGATGGCGCCGACGCTGGCCGTGGCCAGCGCCTGCCACGGCGCGCGGGCGGCGGCTTCGTCCAGGGATCTCAGATCCTCGCCGCCGTACAGCAGCCAGGCGAGCGCGCCGCGATCGGCCAGGTTGATGGCGCCAAACGGCAGCGCACAGTGCTGGCGCGCGCGGGTGAGGGCCACGTACAGCAGGCGCACGCGCTCGGCCAGCGCCTCCTTGCGGGCCAGATTGGCGTGGGAGCTGGACGGCGCCAGGTCGGCCGTGAAGGCGAAATCCTCCGGATCGTGAAACTGGAACGGCGGCGCGTCGTCGGGCTTGTTCTCGGACCACGCGAAGGGCAGGAACACGATGTCCCATTCCAGGCCCTTGGCCTTGTGCACGGTAACGATTTGTACCAGGTTGGCGTCGCTTTCCAGGCGCAGCTGCTGGTTCTCGGCCACCCCGCCTTCGCCGGCGATGGCATCGCGCAGGAAACGCAGCTGCGCGTCCAGGCCCGGCCGGCTGGTGGCCTGCGCCTGCAGCAGCTCGCCCAGGTGAATCAGGTTGGTCAGCGCCCGCGCACCGTCGGGCCTGGCATGCAGGCGACCGATGATGCCGGCCTCCTGCATCAGCCCGAACAGCATGGGCAGCGGACCTGCCGCCAGCCAGCGCCGCCGGGCGTTGTGGAACAGCGCGACGTGACGTTCCCAGGCCGCCTCGTCGCCATCCAGCGCCGCGATGTCGCTGGCCGTGGCACCCAGCAGGTGCGTGGCCAGCGCCGTGCGCAGCGCGCCGCTGGCGGCCGGGTCGAGTGCCGCTTGCAGAATCCGCTCCAGCGCCAGCGCCTCGGCGCTCTGATAGACGCTGTCCTCACGCAGGCACACGCTGTCGACGCCGGCCTGGCGCAGCGCTGCCTGGACCGCGCCGGCCTGCCGGTTGGTCTTGACCAGAATGCCGATGTGCCGGCCGCAGAGCGCCTGTTCACCCACACGCCCCCGCCCCGCGGCACCCAAGGCCAGCAGCTGCGCAACCCGCGCCGCGGTGGCGGCCAGCGCCTGCTCGCCCGCGCGTTCCTTGCTGATCGGCTTGTCCTCACGGGCCAGCCACCAGACCTCGCAGGCCGGCAGCACCGCGCCGTCCACCAGCAAAGGCGCCTGCTCGGTCCTGCCTGCCGCTGCGACCTCGTAAAACTCGATTTCCTGTCCCGGCGCATCCAGCACGAACGGCCGCGGGTGCTGACGAAACAGCGCGTTCACGGCCGTGACCAGCCGGGCCGTGGAGCGCTGGTTGGTGGTCAATGTCTGACGCTGTCCGGCCGGAATCGCATTGCGGGCGGCCAGATAGGCGAACACGTCGGCGCCGCGGAACTGGTAAATGGCCTGTTTCGGGTCGCCGATCAGATACAGTCCAAAACCGTCCGCCGCCGCCTGGTACATGACCTCGAACAGCCGGTACTGGAGCGGGTCGGTGTCCTGAAACTCGTCGATCATGACCACCGGATAGCGACCGGAAAGCGTGCCGGCCAGCGCCGGGCCGCCGGGGCCGCCGAGCGCAGCGGCCAATTCCTGCAGCAGGCTGTCGTAGCCGCGCTGGCCGCGCGTCACGAGACGAGCTTCGCTTTGCTGGCGCAGGTAATCGAGCGCGGCATGCACGGTGGCCACGTTCACGGCCTGAGCGAAGGTCTGCCCGGCCGCCGTCAGCTCAGCGGCGGCATCGAACAGCGGGTGAACCGGCGCGGCGATGCCTTTGCTGCGCGCGGTGGGCTTCAACGCCGCATCGAGCACCGCCGGAGTCAGGCGCTCGATGCCGGCCGGCGGCAGTACCTGCGGGTCCGGGACCCAGGCATCGATCGCGCTGAAAAGATCACCCAGGTCGGCCGGCTGGTAGCCGTGGTCCTTGGCACGGCTGAGCCCCTTGTGGTCCTGCAGCAGGGCTAGCGCATCGTCGCGCCCGACCCGCCAGGCGGCAGCAAACGCCTGTGCAGCGCGGCTCAGCGCCGATTGCGTTGCCGACACGGACGCCTCGCTCGCAGCCGGCAACAGCCGCAAGCCCGCCCGGCCAGCCAGTTTCCTGAGCGCCCCGGCCAGGCTTTCCGGACCCATGGGCCACAGGCGGTACAGCACATCGAGCACCGGCGGGCTGGCCGCCGCGCACTCCCGGCGCCAGAAATCGCCCAGTATCTGCGCCGTCAGCGGGCGGATGTCCGTTTCGAGGTCGGCCTCGAAGCGGCTGCCAGCGCTGAACGCATGGTCGGCCAGCACCCGCCCGCAAAAGCCGTGGATGGTGTGGACCGCCAGCTCGTCCAGGCGCAGCAGGGCGTCATTCAGATGCGCACTGGCCAGCTCCGGGTCCGACAGACGCACGACCAATGCCGCCAGAAAATCATCTTTCGGCACCCCCCCGAGCAGGGCATCGCGCGCCTCGAACAGCCGCGCGGCGATGCGCTCGCGCAACTCGGCGGCAGCCGCCTCGGTGAAGGTCACCACCAGCATTTGGCCCGGCTCGCGCCGGTTCTCCAGCAGCTGGCGCAGGTACAGCGCGGCGATGGCCCAGGTCTTGCCGGTGCCGGCGCTGGCCTCGATCAGGTGTCGCCCCGTCAGCGGCAAGGCCAGCGGATCGAGCGGCGTGCTCATGCGCGCTCCATGGCCACCAGCAGCGGTCCGCACAGGCGCTGCGCCAGCTCAGCAAAGGCCGGTTCGGCCAGCGGGTCACGGCCGCGCAAGGCAAGCCCCACGTCCGGGTCGTCCGCCTCGCCCTGCAGACCGGTGTAGTCACTGCCCGCCCAGACCTTGCGCGCGGCGGCAAGGCCACGTTCGTGATCGCCGGCACTGGCGTAGGCAAACGCGCATTCCGGCAGCAGCGGCAAGGCTTCGCTGCGGCCCTGACAGGCCAGGGCCAGGATGTCCGCCAGCAAGGCCGGCGCATCATCCTGGGGCCGCAGCAGCGCCGTTTCGCCGCGTGTGACGTAGCGACTGACGGTCGATCCAGCAGCCGCGTTGACCGCCAGGTGGCGCACCCATAATTCGAGCAGGCCGCGCGGGCGCGACTTCGCGTAACGGTAGGCGATCAGGCCCTCGCCTGTCAGTCCGCGCAGGCGACCGCTCAGATGCCCGCCGGCAAGATCGATGTCCAACAAAATATCCGGCCGTGGCGCGGCCAGCAGCGGTGCCAGCCGTGCTGCAAACGCCGCCGTCTGGTGCCAGGCCTGTTCGAACAGGCGCCGACCGGCGGCAGCGGCCGGCAACGCGCCTTCGCCGCGCAAACGCCGATAGGCGGCCTGCGCATCGTCCCCGGCCAGGTGCGCTGCGACCAGGCGCTGGCCGACCGCGTAGCTGGCCAGACCATCCAGGTAGAACGGTTCCTCGTCTGCCAATGCATCGTCCGGTTGGTGCAAACGGATACCGAGCCGCTCGCGCAGGAACCAGCGCGCCGGCGAGCGCACGAAGCCGGTCAGCTCCTCCAGCGTCCAGTCCTGCACAGTCACCAAGGCCAGCGGTACGGCGGCGAACGGCGGCGTGGCGGCGGCCGGTTGGAACCACTCGGCGGCGTGGGTGACCAGGCGCGGCGCGTGGCCGTAGGCGTCGCTGAACGGCTGCAACGGATGCTCGACCAGCAGACGGCTGGCATCACCGGTCATGCGCGCGGCCAGGTCCAGCAGTTCGGTGACCAGCGCCGAGGGCGGCAGCGGCGCGTTATCGTTCTGGCGCCGGCCGACGTAGCTCAGGTGCACGGTGTCGCGCGCCGCCAGCAGCGCCTCCAGCATCAGATAGCGATCCTCGTCGCGCGCCACCCGGTCGCCGGGCCGGTGGTTGTCCGCCAGGCGGTCGAATTCGGCCGGCCGCCGTCGGCGGGGAAAATCCCGGTCGCCCAGGCCCAGCACACACACCACGCGAAACGGTATCGCCCGCATCGGCGACAGGGCGCAGCAGGTCAGCGCGCCGGTAATGAAGGCCCGCGCCGGGCCGGCCTCGTCCAGCATGCTGGCCACCTGCGCCTTGATGGTGGCGCGCGGCAACGGCATCGCGCAGTCGCCGGCCTGCGCCTCCTGCGCCAGGCGCAGCACCGCCCCGCGCAGCAGGGCCAGGGTGTCGGCCTCGTCCTCGTCGCCGGCCTCGAACAGCGTCAGGGCCACCAGCAGGCGCCGCGTCCATTCGGCCGGCACGTGCGGGCCGGCCAGATCAGCCTGCAGATCGCGCAGGCGGCGCAACAGCTCGGCCAGCGCACCGACCGCCTGCGCCAGTTCGCTGCCGCCGACCGGCAGCGGCACGACGTCATCCAGCGCATCGTCGTGCGTGGCGTGTCCCAGCAGCAGACGATCCAGGCCCGCACGCCAGGTGTGTTCGTCGCTGGCTGGCAGGTCCAGGTCAGCCCGCGCCGCGGCGTCGTAGGCAAAACGGGCACCGCTGGCGCGCAGCGCCTCGCGCAGGCGCGGCCGGCTGGCAGGATCGATACCGACCGCGCGACACAGCGCCGGCAGTTCAAGCAGCGACAGCACCTGCGAGGCCGGCAGGCGGCTTTGCGGCAGGTCGAGCAACTCCACGAAGGCCGCGGCCAGGGCCTGCTCGGCGCGCGGCGCGCGGTCCGCCAGCGCGAACGGAATGCGCCGCCCGCCCGGCGCGGCGCCGAACACGGCCGCGATGTGCGGCGCGTAGGCCTCGATGTCCGGCGCCATCAGCACACAGTCGCGCGGGGTCAGGTCCGGGTAGGCCTCGAACAAGCCCAGTAGCCGGTCGTGCGCCACCTGCACCTCGCGCAGCGGGCTGTGGCAAACGTGGATTTCGAGCGAACGGTCATCCCGCGCCAGCGGCTGCTCGGTGGGCGGTTCCAGAAACAGGATGTCGCGCTGCAGGCGCCGAAGCAGGCTGCCCGCGGTCGGGTCTTCGTAATCCTCGGTCTCCAGCGCCTGGCATTCGAGCAACTGACCGGCAAACTCGCGCCCGGCCTGACCCCAGGCGGCCAGCAGCGGATGGCTGTCGGACGATTCATCCATCCGTTCCGGCGCGCCGGCCGCCTGCCGTGCCCAGCGCCGGCGCCGCCGCGCCGCCACGCGCGGCGCCTGCAGGTCATGCCAGTACGCCGCGCACGGATCAAGAAAATGCACATGCACGTCGACCTGCCCGGACAGGGTTTGCAGCAGTTGCAGATAAGTCGGTGCCAAGGCCGACAGGCCGAACACCGACACCCGCATCGGCAGACCGTCCAGACCCAACCGGCCACTGCGCAGGCGCTTTGCAAGATCGGTCAACAACCGCCCCGGGTGCGGCCGCCCCGCCGCCACCTGCCGCCACAGCTGCGCGTCCCAGCCCGTATCCGCGCCCGCTTCCCAGGCCGCCAGCCAGTCCGGCCGGAACACCTGATAACGCTGGTAGCAATCGGCCAGGCGACGGGCAAGCTGCCAGGCCTTAAGACCATCGTCGCCCGCCAGATAGCGCTCCAGTTCCGCCGGTCGCGTGGGGTTCTGAAACGCCGCCAGCAGCCCGAACAGCAGCGGCCCTTGCTCGGCCGGCGGCACCGTGGGCAGGCTTGCGTCCTGCGCGCGCAACACCCGCCACACGAAGGCCGCCGGAAACACGCAGTCCAGGTTGGCCGCCACGCCCAGGCGCTGCGCCACCGCCAGCGACAGCCAGCGCGCCATGCCGGGGTTGGACACCAGGATGGTTTCCGGCGCCAGCGGCGCGCCGACCGGCGTGGCGATCACCCCGCACAGGCTATCGGCGAGGCGTTCCAGACGGTTGCTGTGGTGGACGTGGAGCATC
>NZ_JBFIII010000123.1 GCF_041601295.1 Immundisolibacter sp. | reverse complement strand
TTCGGCGATGATCTGGGCAGCCTGCGCGCCTTTGGGCTGGACGTAACCCTGACGCTGTGCCGGCGCTTGTTGGATGGCGGCGTGCCCGGCATTCACTTCTATACCCTCAACCGCGCCGAGCCGTCTGCCACGCTGTGGCAGACGCTGGGGTTGTCGCAGGGCTGACGGGGTCGAGTACGAAGCCCTTGGCAGTTGCCGGCCTCGTCTTACCTGGTAAGACGACATGCTAGAGTGCGACCGGAAGTCTCCGGAGCCCGCCATGTCGTCAGTCACTGTTTCAACAAAAGGTCAGATCGTGCTGCCGGCCGAGGTACGCCGCACGTTGGGTATCGTCGGCGGCAGCCGGCTTGAGGTCACCGTGATCGGCAACGAGGTCGTCCTCAAACCCGTGCGGGGCGACCCGGTGCAGCCGCGAGATTGTGTGAGCACCATACCTAATACTGCCGGATCCCTGTCCGTAGAGCGCATGGATGAGTTGCTCGATCAGGCTTTTGTGCGCAACGCGAAACCGTGATCGCGCTCGATACCAACATCCTGGTGCGCCTGTTTGTCGAGCCGGCGGATGATCAGGAGCGCTCCCAACAGGCCGTGGTGCTGGCGCATCTGGAATCGGCGCAATCGTTTTTTGTGCCATTGAGCGTATCGCTGGAACTGGCATGGGTACTGGGCAAGGTGTACCGCTGCGATGCCGAGGTTTTGCGTGACATGCTGGACCATTTGACGCGTTTGGCAAACGTGGACGTGGAAGCGGCGGCGGATCTTATGCGCGCCGCGGACATGCACGTCGCCGGGCTGGATTTTGCCGATGCCTTGCACTGTGCGCGATCGGCGCAATGCTCCGCGCTTTTGACATTCGATGACCGGCGATTCGCACGCAAGGCCAAACGATTGGCGGTGCGGCCGAGTGTGGTGGTGCCGAAGGCCAAATAGCGGTGCAGACCCGAGTTTTCGGTTGAAACGTCCATCGGCAGGACTCTCGCCGCCGGCTTTTTTCGGAAGCCCGCGCCTACAATTGCTGCCATGAACAACGCCGACTTCGTTGCCCGGGATCTGGCCGTGCTGTGGCATCCGTGCACGCAGATGCAGGATCACGAGTGGCTGCCGCTGGTGCCGATCCGCCGCGGCGCCGGCGTGTGGCTGGAAGACTACGACGGCAAGCGTTACCTGGACGCCATCAGTTCCTGGTGGGTGAACCTGTTCGGCCACGTCAATCCGCGTATTTCGGCTGCCGTGGCGACACAGGCGAGCCAGCTCGAACATGTCATTTTCGGCGGTTTTTCGCACGAACCGGCGCTGCTGCTGGCCGAGCGCCTGGTGGCCCTGACGCCGCCGACCCTGAGCCGCTGTTTCTTTGCCGACAACGGTTCGGCGGCGGTCGAGGTGGCACTCAAGATGAGTTACCACTACTGGCGCAATAGCGGCATCGCCGGTAAATCCCGCGTCATCAACCTGACCGGTGCCTACCACGGCGAGACGCTGGGCGCGCTGGGCATGGGCGACGTCGGCCTGTACCGGGATGCCTATGCCGAACTGCTGCGCGCGCCGATCACCGCACCGTCACCGGATGCGTACGCCCGCGAGTCGGGCGAAAGCTGGGCGGCGGTGGCGCAGCGGCGTCTGGCCGACATGCAGGCGCTGCTCGAGCGGCACGCGCACGAGGTCTGCGCGGTGATCATCGAACCGCTGGTGCAATGCGCCGGGGGCATGCGCATGCATCATGCCGATTACCTCACCGGTTTGCGCGCGCTGTGTGATCGCTATCAGGTACATCTGATCGCCGACGAAATCGCGGTCGGCTTTGGCCGTACCGGTACGCTGTTCGCCTGCGAGCAGGCCGGCATCGCGCCGGATTTTCTGTGCCTGTCCAAGGGTCTGACCGGTGGTTACCTGCCGCTGGCGGTGGTGTTGACCACCGACACCGTGTACCAGGCCTTCTATGCCGAGTACGCCAGCGAGCGGGCCTTTCTGCATTCCCACAGCTACACCGGCAATCCGCTCGGCTGCGCCGCGGCGCTGGCCACCCTGGATATTTTTGCCACCGAACCGGTGCTGGAGCGTAACCGCGCATTGGCGGCGGCGATGGCACGCCAGACAGCGCACCTGGTCGACCACCCTCACATTGCCGAGGTGCGGCAGACCGGAATGATCCTGGCTATCGAACTGGTGCGCGACAAGGCCAGCCGCGCGCCCTTCCCCTGGCAGGAACGTCGCGGTCTGCGCGTCTACCAGCACGGCCTCGAGCACGGCGTGCTGCTGCGCCCGCTGGGCAATGTGGTGTATTTCATGCCGCCTTACGTGATTACTGAAGACGAAATCGCCCACCTGGCGCGGGTGGCCTGCCGGGGCATCGACCTGGCGGTGGCGGACTGAGCCACCCTTTACCGAGAACCGCCATGAGCACATCCGACATGCAAGCCCAATGGCAGGCCGTGGCTGCCCATCAGGCACGCCTTGCTGATTGCCGCATGCTCGATCTGTTTGCCGACGATCCGGGGCGCGCGGCGCGTTACAGCCTGGACGTGGCCGACCTGCACGTCGATTTCTCCAAGCACTTGCTGGACGACGCGGCGCTGCATGGCCTGCTGGCGCTGGCACAGGCGGCGGAACTGCCGCGTTGGCGCGATGCCCTGTTTGCCGGCGACGCCATCAACAACACCGAAGGTCGTCCGGCCTTGCACACCGCGCTACGTGACCGATCGGCAACGCCGTTATGGGTGGACGGCGTGGATATCAAGCCGACCGTTGCTGCCATGCACCGGCAGGTGGCCGAGCTTGCCAGCGCCGTGCGCGAGGGCCGGCGCACGGGTGCCAGCGGGCAGCGCTTCACGCGGGTCGTGAACCTGGGCATCGGCGGCTCCTACTGGGGCCCGGCGCTGGCGCTCGAAGCCCTGCACACGTTTTCCTCGTCCCAGCTGCGCGTGGACTTTGTGTCGACCGTCGATCCGGCGCCCCTGCGCCGGTTACTGGCCGATTGCGACGCCGCCAGTACCTTGTTTCTGGTCTCGTCCAAGAGCTTCGGCACCACCGAGACGCTGTACAACTACCAGGCCGCGCGCGCTCACCTGGCGGCCCGCCTGGGCCTTGATGCGGCCAGTCGGCACTTCGTGGCTGTTACCGCCAATCCGGGCAAGGCGCAGGCGCTGGGCTTCGCGCCAGACAGCATCATCACCTTCCCCGAGTGGGTAGGCGGGCGCTATTCGCTGTGGTCGGCCATCGGCCTGCCTGCCGCCATTGCCCTGGGCGCCGACAACTTCGCCGGCCTGCTCGCGGGCGCCGCGGCCATGGATGAGCATTTTTCGAGCGCCGAACCGGCGCGGAACCTGCCGCTGCTGCTGGGCCTGCTGGATGTCTGGTACGCGAGTTTCTGGGGCTTTGGCAGTCGCGCGGTGTTGCCCTACGACCAGGGCCTGCGTCTGTTGCCGACCTACGTCCAGCAACTGATGATGGAGAGCAACGGCAAGGGCGTGGACCGGGCTGGCCAGCCGCTGCGCGAGGCCACCTGCCCGGTCATCTGGGGTGGTAATGGCAACGACGGCGAACACACGTTCTACCAGCTACTGCACCAGGGTCCGGCCACCATCCCGACGGAATTCCTGGTCTGTGCCCAACCGGACCTGGACCTGCCCGGCCATCGCCAGCGCCTGGTAGCGCAGTGCCTGGCGCAGGCCGAGGCGCTGCTCACCGGCGCGGCTTCGCTCGATAACCCGCACGCCCGCTGCCCCGGCAACCGGCCGAGTACGGTCATGGTCCTGCCGGCGCTCACCCCGCACACGCTGGGCACCCTGCTGGCCTGTCACGAACATCGCACCTTCACCAGCGCCATGCTGTGGCGCATCAACCCGTTCGACCAGTTCGGCGTGGAACTGGGCAAACGCCTGGCCGGCACGCTAGAGCGCGAACTGGGCGGCGAAACCGTGCCGGGCGTCGCGCACGATGCCTCCACCGCGGCCTTGTTCGACTATTGCCGCAGTCGTTTGGGCGGCTGAGTCGGCACCTGTAGTGCGAGCAGCTCGGCGTTCTTGCAAGTAACTGGCGGGGTCACCCAAGCGCCGGGCAGTTCGCGCGCCCAGGGCTTGGCTGCGCCGTCGAAGCCGGTCCGCTCTTCGCCTCAGATTGCGACGGACAGCGCACAGCCGCTGTTTTCGACCAGAAAATGAGCCGCGGCCCGGCCGTCTGTTGTTTCCGACGCAGGTCGGCGTTTAATATGACCACTTGATATGGTCACGAGAGATCTGCCATGAATATCAGCGCTGCCGAATTCAAGGCCAAATGCCTGAAACTGCTAGACAAGGTCGCCGCAACTCACGAACCCCTGGTCATTACCAAACGGGGCAGGCCGGTCGCCAAACTGGTGCCGATCGAACAGCAAGCGCTGGCGCCGCTGTTCGGTTACATGAAAGGTACGGTCACCCTCTCGGGCGACATCGTCGCCTCCCAGCAAGAGCCGTGGTCCGCGGAAACCGGCGACGAAGATGACCTCTACGCCGATCTGATGCCCGTCAAATGAACGGGTTGCTGCTCGACACGCATGTCTGGTTATGGGTTGCCGAGGGCATTGCCGGTCGCATGAGTGCGCCGACGCTACGACTCATCGAGCAAGCGAGAAATGATCGCCGCGTCTGGGTTTCGTCCATCAGCGTGTGGGAAATCGGGATGCTGTACGCCAAGGAAAAAGTCCGCCTGTCTGCTCCGTTGCGTGTTTGGATCGAGCGGGCCACCACCCCGGAGGGTTTGAGCGTGCTACCACTCGATACGCAAACTGCCCTGGAGAGCACACAACTTCCCGGCACGCCACGCGGTGATCCTGCTGATCGATTTCTGATCGCGGCCGCGCGCAGCAATGACCTCAGGCTGGTAACCGCCGACACCAAGCTCCTCGACTACGGGCAATCAGGTTTTCTCAGGGTTCTGGCTGCGTGAGCGGGAGCACTGCCATATCGGGCAGTTGATCCGCGCGGTGCCGTTCCGGCATATCGTTTTCCGTGTTGCATAACCCTGGGGAGTCGCCATGACTGACACCAAGTTCCTGTTGCCCGAGTCGGCCATTCCGACCCACTGGTACAACGTGGTCGCCGACCTTCCGACCCCGCCCGAGCCGCCGCGCGGGCCGGATGGACAGGTACTGGCGCCCGATGCGCTGGGGGCGATCTTTCCGCCGGCGCTGATTGAGCAGGAAATGTCCGCCGAGCGCTGGCTGCCCATTCCGGACGCCGTGCGCGACATCTACCGCCTGTGGCGGCCAGCGCCCCTGTATCGGGCACACCGATTGGAGCAGGCGCTCGGTACCCCGGCGCGCATCTACTACAAGTACGAGGGTGTCAGCCCGGCCGGCTCGCACAAGCCCAACACCGCCGTGCCGCAGGCCTGGTACAACGCGCAGGCCGGCGTTCGGCGCCTGACCACCGAGACCGGCGCCGGGCAATGGGGTTCATCGCTGGCGATGGCGGGGCAGATGCTGGGGGTCGAGGTGCGCGTGTACATGGTGCGCGTGAGCTACGACCAGAAGCCGCATCGGCGCTCGATGATGCACGCCTGGGGTGCCGAGGTGCTGGCAAGTCCAAGCCCGCATACCGCCTGTGGCCGGGCGATGTTGGCCGAGGACCCGGACTCGCCCGGCTCACTCGGCATGGCCATCAGCGAGGCAGTCGAGGAGGCCGCCGGCCGTGCCGACACCAATTACGCGCTCGGCTCGGTGCTGAACCACGTCTTGCTGCACCAGACCGTGATTGGCCTGGAGGCCAAGCAGCAGATGGCCTTGGCGGGCGATTACCCGGACGTCGTGATCGCGCCCTGCGGTGGCGGCTCCAACTTCGCCGGGCTGGCGTTTCCGTTCGTGGCCGACAAGGCGGCCGGCAAGCAGGTGCGCTTGCTGGCGGTGGAGCCGGCTGCGTGTCCGACCCTGACGCGCGGCGTCTATGCCTACGACTATGGCGACACCGCTGGCCTGACGCCCATCATGCGCATGTACACGCTGGGGCACGATTTCGTGCCGCCGGGCATCCACGCCGGGGGCCTGCGTTACCACGGCAGCGCGCCGCTGGTGGCTCAGTTGTGTGCGGCCGGCATTGTGGAGTCGCGCACGGTGGGGCAACTCGCCACCTTCGAGGCCGGTGTGTTGTTCGCCCGTAGCGAGGGCATCATCCCGGCGCCGGAGTCCAACCACGCCATCCGCGCCGCCATCGACGAAGCGCTGGCGGCAAAACAGGCTGGCGAGCCGCGCGTGATTCTGCTTAACCTGTCCGGCCACGGCCATTTCGACATGGCCTCTTACGACCGCTACTTCGCCGGCGAACTGCGCGATTACGATTACCCGGAGGCGGCCATTCGCGACGCGCTGACACGCTTGCCCAAGGTGGCGGGTTAGCCCGCTGGCGCGGCCGCGCTCAATCCAGGCGTTTGCGCACCCGGGTAACGGCCAGGGTGAGCGCGATCGCGGTGAACAGCAGCAGCGCGAGCAGCGGTTCCCACAGCGTGGTGATGCTGACGCCGCGCAGCATGATGCCGCGCACCAGACGCAGGAAGTGCGTCAGCGGCAGACCCTCGGCGATCCACTGCGCCGGGCGCGGCATGGCGGCGTAGGGGAACATGAAGCCGGACAGCAGTATCTGCGGCAGGAAGGTAAAGATCGCCATCTGCAAGGCCTGAAACTGGCTGCGCGCCAGCGTTGACAGCAGTACGCCCAGCGCCAGCGACGCCAGGATGAACACCAGCGCCGCCAGGTACAGCTCCAGCCCGGAGCCGCGGATGGGTACGTCGAACAGCCACCACCCGAGTCCGAGCACCACGGTCACCTGCAGCAGGCCAATGCCGATGAACGGCAGCAGCTTGCCGAGAGTCAGTTCCCACGGCGATACCGGCGTGGCGATGAGCATTTCCAGGTTGCCGCGTTCGCGCTCGCGCACCAGGGCCGAGGCGGTAAACAGCACCATGGTCATGGTCAGGATCACGCCGATCAAACCGGGCACCGTGTTCAGCGGCGCGCGCCGCTGGGGATTGTAAAAATTCACC
>NZ_JBFIII010000122.1 GCF_041601295.1 Immundisolibacter sp. | reverse complement strand
GTGGCCAAGGGAACGACAGGTCTCACAGTGAACACCCGTGCAGCGACCACAGGCGCATGGTTCAGAGCCGTTTGTGACGGCCCCGGAAAGACGTTGCGTTGATCATTCAAGGTCTTCTGGAGCATGTCTGGCTCTGGTCAGAGCGGCAGAGATTAAGCCAGTCGGTACCGCGACGATTGCCAGGCCAATAGCCAACACGAAAAATGTGAAAATGCGGCCGCCTAACGTGACCGGGTAAGCATCTCCGTAGCCAACCGTTGTCAGAGTAGTAACTGCCCACCAAAGGCTGTGGAACACCGATCCGAATTTTTCGGGTTGCGCGTCGTGCTCAAAAAAATAAATCCCGACCGCAGCGACATACAACACTAGAAGTGCTGTAGCGCCGAATAGGGCCAGCTCGTCCCGAATAAGGTGGAACGCGCGTCGGAAAAGGTTAATTGAACGACTGTAGCGAAACAGTTTGAAAAGCCGTAAAAGACGCAATGCTCTTACCGCGCGCAGATCAACGCCCGTGCTCAGGTAGAAGGGTGCAATGGCAATTAGGTCTATCAGGCCGTAGAAGCTGACCACGAAGCGAATCCGTCGGTCGGCAACCCAGAGCCGAGCGAGGTATTCAGCGGTGAAGGCCGCGACGGTGACGGTCTCGATTAAGTAAAGAGTGGCCTGCACCTTGGCCGAGAGATTTGGCAGCGTCTCAACCGAGAAGGACAGGATCGACAGGATAATCAAACCTTGGATGACAAGGTCGAAAGTCCTTCCGGCCCGGGTGTCGCTTCGCTCGACGATTGCCTTCAGTACAGTCTGAAAGTTTCCGCGGCCAAGGGCCGGCTCCACCTTTTCCTTGTTCTGGGAGTCTGTCACGTTGCGGGCTGCTCCATGAGGTTGGGAACACCAGTCTTTCAAGAGTTGCAAGGGAGGGTTGGAAATCAATTAGGCTTGGGGCCACTGGACTTGGAGTGGCCGTCCTTGGTGGGCCGCAATACATCACCGGCGGCAGGTGCCCAGGCCCTGTACAGCATCAAAAACGCGTTATCAGCAGTGGTCACCGTGTCGCCCCGGCATCGCCGCAACCGACGCGGCCGACGCCCCCAACCCGGTGATCGACACGTCCACGACATCCGGATGGCTGATTAGGTGTGTGTATCCGGTGGCGGGCGCTGAGAAGTCACGGGTGGATTTATTCAGAGCTTCCCTACAGAACCGCCTGCTGGTGGTTAGCAAATCGTCGGATTACCTCGGCTGTCCGTTGGCCTGGTCCAGGTCGGACCGCAGGCCCGCCGCCTCGACACCGACCGCCTCGGGTCGCTTGATCGCCTTGACCTCGTCCTGCCGCGCGAGTTCTTCCAGTCGATTCAGGCGGTCTTCCAGCTTGGTCCTCTGTTCGCTCTCCAGCCGCACAGCGGCCTCCCGCTCGCGCCGCTGCTCCTGAGTCCGAGCTGCTTCGCTGGCCTCACGGGGGTCAAACGGACTGGCCTGCTCGACTCGCAAACCCGTGGCTGGGCCAGGGCTGTAGTCGATTGACGACGCCTCCCATGGCTGTGTGGTCTGGTCATCTTTCGGACACTGGTTCGAGAACTGAACCACGCCGTTCGGATCTTTCCACTGACAGAACCCCGCCTGCGCAACTCCGACGAGTGCAGGCAGCAACAGGAGCGGGGCAACCAGGTAGGGTTTCATCTTCCTCTGCCTCCGGCTGTAGGAGGTGGACTGCACCGGGTGTCCCGCAGGCCCGTTGCGTTGAGTGACAGCGCAATCGGTCGCCCGGAGAGTTCCTGATAGTAGATCGCTTCGACCGCCACCGGCCACCGGTGCCGGAAAAACGCCACCGCGTGACCTTGGTTGAACCTGCGGATCCGTTTCAGCCCAACCAACTGCATCGTCCCATTCTTCCACGATTCGCGACGAATCACCCCAGGCTCGAACAGGCCGTCGAGGATCCTTGCCAGCACATTGTCGTACTGGCTCGCTTATCGGACCGAGTGAGGGTTCAATGACGGCCCAGGCCGGGCGCGCGGTGTAGCGGATTGACAGGCACTGCCCGCGGCGGCAGGAGTCGTGGACCGCCCATCCCGGTCAGCCGAACTCTGACCTGCTGCCGACCGCGGCCAGAGTACGACTCGCAATCCAAGGCGGAAAAACTACCGGCAGCAGGAGCCCGCTCAACCTACAGCTACCGGCCGACCTCGGTCAGTACCCCATCAACTGCCGGTACTCATCCCAGAAGGCGCGAATGGTGGTTTCGGTCACCAGGTGGTCGGCGTCTTTCACGTCGCGGCCGCCCATCTCAATGCAGGACCAGGTGTTCTGGTCGCGTATCACCGCCTGTTGGCAGATCACCGACGACTCACCGTCTTCCATGGAAATCAGCCCGGCCGGGCCAATCAGGTTGGCCTGCTTCAGGCGGATGTTGCGCAGTTCCTCGTCGTCGGTCTTGTAGCCGAAATAGGTCCACACCAACTCGAACGCGTCACGGCCCTTGGGCACGATCTGGCGCACCGCCAGGGTGTTCTGTATCTGCTGAATGACCAGGTTGGGCATCAGCGACATGATGACCAGCGTGACGTCGTCGCCCCACTCGCCCTTGCGGCCGTTGAGCAGCGATGGATCGGCCAGGGTGTAGCTGTCTGCCTGGTAGGTGCGCAGCTTGGAATCCCTGGTCTCGGTAATGGCCGCGTCGGAATCCGTACCGGAGCGCGAGAACAACACCGTGTGCCAGCCATTGGTGATGTTGACCCCACCGACCTGGCTGGACCGGTACAGGCCAAAGGTCATGTGGAACAGATGCAAAAGGCTGGCGTGGTAGGGGTCCTTGGTGTTCTCGGCGTAGAACTTCCAGTTGCTCGGAATGTACTGGCGGGTGTGACCCAGCACCTCAAGATCGCGGTCTTTCAGGATCCGCTGCAGGTGATAGTCCACCGCGCCGTCGGCGCCGATGTAGTCCTGAAAGCCTGGCATGGCGTCGTCGAAGGTGACGAACACGGCGCCGTGGTAGTTCTCCAGCCGCAGCTTGCGCAGGCCGTGCTGCTTCATGTCGAAGTCGGCCGGGTAGCCGCCCTTGCCGCCCAGGCCCTTGCGAAACGGCACGCCGACCAGATCGCCCCGCGCGTCGAACGACCACTGGTGGTACACGCAGGTATAGGTGCCGGCTGCGTTGTTGCCGCGCAGCTCGCGGCACACCAGCGCGCCGCGGTGGGCGCAGCGGTTGACCCAGGCCTGGATGGCGCCGTCGTCGCCACGGGTCATCACCACCGGCGTATCGCCGACGAAGGTGGCCTTGAAGTCGCCGGCATTGGGCAGTTCCGCCGCCAGGCCGATGAAGTTCCAGGTCGGACCGCGAAAGATTCTGGCCTGTTCTTCGTCGTAGACGGCCTGTTCCGTGAATACGCCATAGGGCACCGCCGAGGTGACACCCTCCTCCGGCCAGATCAGGCCACCGGTCCGTTTTACGCGTGCGTCCATGTCGAGTTCTCCTGGCGGTTCAGATGGGGGTGACCATCAGGGTCTGAATGCGATTGGTGTCGAAGATGCAGAGCTTTTCCCTGAAACGCAGGTGACCGTTGACCCGCACGATCTTGTCCAGGTACTTGCCGGTGTTGTAGACACGGGTTTCGCCGTCCAGCAGGGTCTGGAACACGCCATAGTTGGTTTGGGCCGTTATCACGCCGGCCTGCTCGCCCAGGATGCGGGTGTTGCTGACCAGGTGGCGGTAGAAATGCGGCGCGTAGATGTTCGCCTTGCGCAGCGCCACGATGCGATCGCGCAGCATGCCCTTGCTGTCGCAGAACATCACCGACACCGGCAGGCCAAGGTCCACATTCTCGCGTGGGATGACCTTGTACAGGCAGTCGTCGGCAAAGAAATCCGGCCAGGCTTCGAGGTCACCGTCGTCGATGCACTGCACGTAGGCGTGGATCAGATCCTCCACCTCTTGCCGGCTGGTGGTGGTGGGTTGGATAGCAACGGCAGCGGACATGGGCGGCACCTCGCCTGGGCGTTAAGGTGCAGCCATTGTGGGAGGCTGAGCCGGACGGCCATTGATGCAGGTCAAGTGCAGGCAAGCCATCAGGACTGCGGGCTGGGCAGCAATGCCCAGCCCGCATGGGGGTCAATTAAGCGGGGAGGCTTACAACCAGCGCAAGGCCAGCCGCATGACACGATCCAGGCCCGGCCCGTAGGGCGGGCGGATCAGCGACTGTACCGACCAGCGGCTTTGATACAGCACGCTTTTCTGGTGCGAGAAAGTCACGAAGCCATCAAAACCATGGTAACGGCCAATGCCACTTGGGCCGACGCCGCCGAACGGCAGGCCCTCGTGGGCCACATGGAACAGCACGTCGTTGACGCAGGCGCCGCCGGAGGCGGTTTGCGACAGTACGCGCTCGGTGCGGGCGGCGTTGTTGTCGAAGTGGTACAGCGCCAGCGGGCGCGGGTGGTTGTTGACGTAGGTGATGACCTGGGACAGGTCATCGTAGGTCTTGATCGGCAGCAACGGGCCGAAAATTTCCTCCTGCATCACGGTCATGTCGTCGGTCACGCCCAGCAGCAGAGTCAGCGGCAGAATGCGCTCGCCAGGCCCGGCCGTGAGGTTGCCCGGGTTGATTTCGACCACCTCGGCACCCTTGGCGGTGGCATCGGCAATGTGCGCCTTCAGACGCGCGAAATGCCGGTCGTTGACGACCCAGGTCAGATCGGTATTACCGGCGAAGGTTGGGTAACTGCGCGTCACTGCGGCGCGCAGGGCTTCGATCAGTTGCTCCCGCCTGGCGGTTGGGATGAACACGTAATCAGGCGCGATACAGGCCTGACCGCCGTTCAGCAGCTTGCCCTGAGCGATGCGGCCGGCGGCAAGGTCAAGCGGATAGTCCTCGCTGATGATGGTTGGCGACTTGCCACCCAGCTCCAGGGTCACCGGGGTCAGGTTCTCGCTGGCAGCGCGCATGACGATGCGACCGACCTGCGTGGAACCGGTGAAAATCAGGTGATCGAACGGCAGCGCCGAGAACTGGGCCGCGACTTCGGACCCACCATTGACCACCGTGACCTGCTCGGGCGTGAAGGCCTGCTTGATCATGGAGGTGACCACCTCCGCCGTGCGCGGGCAAAACTCGGAGGTCTTGATCAGCGCGCGGTTACCCGCGGCAAGGGCCCCGACCAGCGGCGACAGCGTGAGCAGCACCGGCACGTTCCACGGCCCGATGATGCCGATCACGCCCAGCGGCTGGCACTGGATACGCGCCTTGGCCAGCGGGAACTGCGGACTCCAGCCGGCGCGGCGCGGCTTCATCCATTTTTTCAGGTGCTTGCGCGTATGACGAATCTCGCCCAGCAGGCCGATCACGTCGGCAAAGAAGGTCTCGTGGCGCGAGCGGTGACCGAAGTCGGCATTCACCGCCTCCAGAATCTGTTCGTGATGGTCGACGATGGCCTGGCGCAGGCGTTTGAGGGAATCGATGCGCTGCTCGTAACTGGGCGGGCCGACGCGCAGGAAATCCTCGCGCTGGGCCTGTAACAGCGGCATCAGCGGGTTGTCCGTGAGCAGTGGCGTGGACGCTATGGCCAGACGGTTGGTGTCATTCATGGCACGGACTCCTGGTGGTCGTTAATGGTATTGATGCGGACTCGGAACGGTGAGCGCTGGCCCCCAAGAAGCGCCGCGCGAGCTCAAAGGCACCGAAACTTCTCAGCCTGGCATGCCAATCGCACCGACACCCAAGCCTTCCTCCGCCGGCTACAGTAGCGGTACCGCCAATCGCGGTCCAGATCGCAGCCGTTAACGCTGCTTTCAGCGCGTGAACCGGGACCCCCATGTCGGGACCATTCCCATGACAAAACAGGTAGCGATCAGGGTGCCAGCAGAGTTAATTTATTCAGGCATGATTAGCAATACGGGAGGCAGGTGTCATGGCAGTGAGTGCTTTCGACGCGGTCAGCCGCATGGCCCCGCACGCGCATGGCAACTACCTTGATGCACTGCGTCATGGGGATGGTCTGTTTCACGAACACGACATTACGACGCCGCTGCGCCTGGCGCACTTCCTCGCCCAGGCCTTGCACGAGACCGGTGGCTTCACGGTTCTGCGCGAGAGCATGAGTTACTCAGCGCCGCGATTGATGGAAATATTCGGCGTCAATCGCCATTCCGCCGGGGTTACCGCCGCCGAGGCGGAAACCCTTGCCCGTCAGCCAGAGGCGATTGCCGAGCGGGTCTATGGCCTCGGCAACCCGCGCAAGGCGCGCGAACTGGGCAATACGGAACCGGGCGACGGCTTTCGTTACCGCGGTAACGGCGTGCTCCAGACCACTGGACGCGGCAACCATAAACGCATGGGCACCGCCTGTGGCGCCGATTTCGAAAGCAACCCGCAGCTGGTGATTGAGTCCGCATACGCCCTGAAGCCGGCCCTGCACGAGTGGACGCAAAACAAGCTGAACGCCCGTGCCGACAAGAACGATATCCGCACCATTACGCTGCGCATCAACGGTGGCTTGAATGGCCTTGCGCAGCGCGAAGCTTGGTTCAAAAAGGCGTGGTCCCTGCTCAAAAGCGATGCCGAGCCGGTGGAAGCCTGGCGGGCGGCGAGCAAGGACTCGGCGGTACTGCGGCTACAGAAAGCGCTCAACGACCTGGGGGCCAGCCCGGCGCTGGTTACGGACGGCCGTTATGGTGCCGCCACGCGCCAAGCGGTAAAAGCATTTCAGACCGCCGTGGGGATTGTTGCGGACGGCGTGGCCGGCCCGGTCACCCAGGCCGCAATAAAACTCAGACTCGCCACGCTCAGGGGCGCTTAAGCTCCTGACCCACCCTGACGCTTGGCCCAGGAGTCCCGCAGCGATACGGTGCGGTTCCATACCGGCGCGCCGGGCCGGCTGTCCTGATCGGGACTGAAGTAGCCCAGGCGCTCGAACTGTCGGCCATCGCTCGCGTCAGCCAGCGCCGGCTCCAGCAGGCAGTTGCGCAGCACCTCCAGGGATGCCGGATTCAGCAGGCTCAGGTAGTCATCCTCCCCGGCCGGGTCAGGCACCGAAAACAGCCGGTCGTACAGGCGCACC
>NZ_JBFIII010000121.1 GCF_041601295.1 Immundisolibacter sp. | reverse complement strand
GGTCAAGAGCTACGTCGAGAGCCTGGCGCAGCAGCGTGGTTGGCCCATGTTCGCCATCCCCGGCGCCTACCACCAACTCATGATCGATTCGCCCCGCGCTGTGTGCAGTGCGCTTAACGGGTTACTCGTGGGGTGGCCGCAGCCGAGGGTGTAGATGGGTGTCAGCCAAGGCCGAGCATCGCCGCTGTCCAACGCCGCAATCCGGCGCAGTGGGTGCGTCCTGAACCAGGCCGGCCCGGTCACATTGGCCTGGTAACCGCCGCCCTGGGGCGGGTCCATCGCTCGGCGTTTGTCAGGTAAGCGTGGTACCCCCGGGTACCATACGCGTCCCCCCGCCCGGTATTCCCATTGCTATGACTCTCCCACGCAAAGCCGTCGCCCTCATTTCCGGGGGGCTCGATTCCATGCTGGCCGCCAAGGTCCTGCTGGAGCAGGGTGTCCACGTCGAGGGCATCAATTTTTTCACCGGCTTCTGCGTCGAGGGGCACACCCATGCCATTCGCCGCCAGGACCAGGCCAAGCCCAAGCGCAACAACGCGCTGTGGGTGGCCGAGCAGCTCGGCATCCGGCTGCACATCGTCGACGTCATTGAGGAATACAAGGACGTCGTCATCAACCCCAAGCACGGTTATGGCCAGAACCTGAACCCCTGCCTCGATTGCAAGGGTTTCATGGTCGGTCAGGCACGGCAGTGGATGCAGGAGCACGGCTTCGATTTCATCGTCACCGGCGAAGTTATCGGCCAGCGACCGATGTCGCAGCGCAAGGACACCATGCCGGTGATTGCGCGCGAGTCCGGCGCCTTCGACCGGCTGCTCAGGCCCCTGTGCGCCAAGCTGCTGCCGCCGACCCTGCCAGAGACTGAGGGTTGGGTGGATCGCGAGCGCCTGTACGACTTCAACGGTCGCAGCCGCAAGCCGCAGATTGCCCTGGCCGAGTCGTTCGGGTTCACCGAGTGGTCGCAGCCGGCCGGCGGCTGTTGTTTTCTGACCGACCCTAATTACTCGGCCAAGCTGGCCGATCTGTGGTCCTCGCGTGGCACCAAGCAATACGAACTCGACGACATCATGCTGCTGAAGGTGGGGCGCCACTTGCGGCCGCGGCCGCACTTCAAGCTGATCGTGGCGCGCGAGGACGGCGAGAACAACTTCTTGACCGGCTACCGGCGCCAGTTCGCGCACCTGGAACCGGTCAGCCACGGCGGACCGCTGGCGCTGGTCGACGGCACCCTGGACGGCGCCGATATCGAGCTGGCGGCGCGCATTGTGGCGCGCTACAGCCAGGGCCGCGAGGCCGATGCAGTGACGGTGAGTTACACGTCCCTGGCGGGCAAAGCACAGGAACTCACGGTTGCGCCGCTGCCGGTACAGGACTTGCCGGCGCAGTGGCATCTGTAGCGGCAGGTGCTGGCGGCGCGTCGGGCGTTTGCGCTGGCACGGCGGTGGGTAACTGCAGGCCGGCTGGTGGCAGGCCCGCCAGGCGGTGCATACGCTGACGGGCGACCCGCTCACGAGCGGCATCGGGCGCCAGCTCGGCCTTTACGGCATGGCTGGAGCCGCGGTTACGCAGCACCTGAACCTGACCCAGATAACTCACCGCACCGGCTTTGACTTCGACTTCCAGTTCCGGCAGGCGCGGTAACTGCACCCGGTAGGTCTGTGGTCCCTGACGCCAGTCGTGAGGATTGACGACCTGGTAGCCGTCGCCAGGCATGGGGTACAAAAAACGCTGTGGCAGGGTCATGCTGCTGACCTGGCCTTCCAGTGATACCAACCGATAACGCCCCGGTGGCAGGTTGGGAATGACCATCAGCTCGGTGCATTGGTAGCGACTGGCGCGCGAGCCGATGCCGCGTTCCAGGCTGCTGAGCACTGCAATGCCCCGGTCAACCATCATCTCGACCGGCACGTAGGCGCGGAGCGCGGCGTCCACGATCACCACCCCGGTGTCGGTGCCCGGCGTTATCTGTGGCGGCACTGAGCTGCCGCAGCGGCTGTTGAAGTCGTCTTCCACCGCGCTGACGGCGCTGGTGGTACCGATAAGCGCGGTGAGCAGGCATCCGATGAGGCGTTTCATTGCGGTAACCTCGCGGGGATTGGCACGAGCGGCCGGGACGGGCACACCCGCATTCTAGGCGAGTCGCGCCGTTAAAAAAGATCAAGATCGCTCCATAGGAGGAGACCTGCGTGATTCTGCCGCGAGATTTGCTGCGCCGTTGCAGCGCAGCCCTGGCCGATCAGACCGCGTTCATCGATGGCGACCGTCGTCGCACCTGGGGCGACATGGATCGCCGCGCCGACCGCCTGGCCGCTGCCCTGCAGCGCCTGGGCGTGGGCAAGGGCACGGTATGCGCGGTGCTGGCGCACGAGCGCGTGGAGGTGATCGAGCACTGGTACGCGTGTCTGAAGCTGGGCGCGCTGCGGGTGGGCATCAATTGGCGCTACGCGCCGCGCGAGATGCTGCATCTGCTGCACGACTCGTCGGCGCGCGTGCTGCTGGTGGAGGCATCCTGCGTGCCTCTGCTGGTGGGGGAACTCGACGCCCTGCGCCGCGCCGGGCTGATCCTGATCGGCTATGGCCCCGGTCACGGACTGCCGCTGGACTACGAGACGCTGCTGGCGGCCGAGGGCAGCCGGCCCACGCTACCGGCATTGACTGAAGACGATCTGATCGCCATTAGCTACACCACGGGTACCACGGGTCTACCGAAGGGCGCCCTATGGACGCAGCGCGGTGTGCGCGACGCGCTAGTGTATTCGAGCCTGCTGCTGGGCCTGCGCCAGTCGGACATCTACTATGCGCCGTTTCCGATGGCCGGCGTGCCGCTGCTGTGCGCCACGCTGGGTTTGGTCAATGGCATGACAGTGTTGTTGCCGGACGGGGATTTTGACCCCGCGCGCAGCCTCGATCTGATGGCCGGACACCGCGCCACGACTGGAATTTTTGTGCCCACCATGCTGCAACGGGTGCTGGAGCAGCACGCCTCTGGCCACCACGATTTGTCTGCCCTGCGCATGGTCAGCTATGGCTCCTCGCCGGCCACACCGCAGCTGATCCGCGGCGCCATGAGCCAGCTCGGTTGTGAGCTGATCCAGCTGTATGGCCTGACCGAGGCCACCGCCGGCTGGCTGAGTTTTCTGCAGCACCGGGACCACGTGCGGGCGCTCGATGGCCGGCCGGAGTTGTTGACGTCCTGCGGCCGGCCGGCGCTGCACGTCGACGTGTCTGTTCGTGCCGACGGCGGGGCCAAGCTTGAGATGGGCGAAGTCGGCGAGATATGGGTACAGGGCACGGTCAACACGCCCGGTTACCTCAATCGCCCCGAGGAAAACGCCGAACTGTTCAGTGGCGCCTGGCTACGCACCCACGATCTTGGCCGTTTTGACCAGGAGGGCTATTTATATCTGACCGACCGCAAGAAATTTCTCATCATCACCGGCGGTTACAACGTTTACCCGGTAACCGTGGAAGCCGTACTCGCGGAACACCCCGCGATACGTGAAGCGGCTGTAGTGGGGGCACCGCACCCGCAGTGGGGCGAGGCGGTCGTGGCCATCGTCAGCCTCCGGCCGGGGCAGCGCGCCACGGTCCAGGAGCTGTTGGCATTTTGTCGGCCGCGCCTGGGGCGTTTCGAGTTGCCCAAGCATATTCTGTTCGTGGACGATCTGCCCCGGGGCGCCACCGGTAAGATTGCCAAGGCCAGGCTGCGCGACGAGTTGCGCGCCGACCCTTCGCAGTTGCCCTGGCCGGCAGCCTGAGCGCCACCTGAGGTGGCCTGGCGCAACGCCTGGAGCATGCTGGGCCTGCTGGTCGTGGGCCAGATTGCAATGTCCTCCGGCTCCTACCTGTGGGGGCCATTGGCGCCGTTTCTGGTGGCGGAACTGTCGGTCAGCAAGGCCCAGTTCGGCGCCGTGCAGTCTGCCTTCTACGTGATCGGTGCGCTGATGGCGGTGCCGGCCGGAGTGCTGGCCGATCGTTTCGACGGCCGCTGGCTGCTGCTGGCGTGTCTGTTGGCCATGGCGATTCCGCTGGCCTTGCTCAGCGCCGCCAAGACCCTGCTTGCGGTCATCGTCCTTGCCGGGCTGTGCGGATTGGGAAACGGCGCCATCAACCAGGTCGGTACACGCGGCGTGCTGCACTGGTTTCCACCGCGGCAGCGCGCCACCGCCATGGGTTTGCGCCAGACCGGCAACATGCTCGGCGCAGCGCTGGCCGCGGCGGCACTGCCTAGTCTGGCGCTGGGGCTGGGTTGGCGTACCGCGGTGTTACTGGTTGCAGCAGGTGCCGGGCTGGCGGCCGTCCTGAGTGGCCTGCTCTACCGCGACCGACCGGTGGATCTGACATCAACACCGGCTGCGGCCCGGCCTGGTCTGCGCGCCGTGGCGGGGCAGCTTTTCAGCAACCGGCCCTTCGTGCGCCTGTTACTGCTGGCGCCTTTCATCGCTTACGCGCAGATCGCGATGACGACGTTTTTTGTGCTGTTCCTGACCGACCGCCAGGGCGTGTCGGCGGCGGCGGCCGGCAGTCTGCTCAGCGGCGCGCTGCTGGCAGCCGCGCTAGGACGCGTGGCCTGGGGGGTGATCGCCGACCGCTTTTTTACCCATTCCCGTAGCCGCTGCCTGGCACTGGTGATGGCGCTAACCGCGGCGGCGGCGGCGGGTTTGGCCCTGTTGCCGGTCAACGGGCCGCTGGTGGTGCCGGCGCTGATTGGCCTGCTGTATGGCTTTTGCGCCATGGGCTGGCAGGGGCTGTTGATGGTGGTGATCGCCGAGTCGGTCGGCATCGCCGTGGCCGGGACCGCGGTTGGCGTGCTAATCAACGTCGCCTGGGGCGGCTTCGTGCTGGGTCCGGTGGTTTTTGGCGCCCTGGCGGACGGCCCCGGCTATGGCATCGCCTGGGCTTCGGTGGCGGGAGTGTCGGCGTTGTGCGCGGTCGGCTTGTGGTTGCCGCGGCCAGTCAGTCCGCAGCCTACCTGAGTCGCCAGGCGTTACATTACGTCGGCGCGGAGTTCGGCAATGTCCGGGACGTGATCACCCGCGAAGGCGTCTCCCGGTTCTGCCGTGAGGGCAACATCCTTAATCGTTTCTCTAGGCCAGCAGCAGGGCCGAGCGGCCTAGCTGAAACAGCGCCTGGTCCACACGTTCGCGCACGGCGATGGCCAGCTTTTTCCGGTTCGCCGCGGTGGCCACGTTGGCCGAGGTGCTCCAGCCAGCCACGATGCGGTAAATCGTGTCTCGATCGCGCGTGCCGTCCAGTAGTCGCAGTAGCCGGCCAAGATTGGCGTCGATATTGGCCATTTCATGCCGCATGTTGGTGACGTGAAGCAGGCCCTGCGCCGCTTGCCAGCGGGCAAGAGGACTGGCCTCGGCGTGTTCTCCGGGCTGGGTGACGAAAGCCGAGGGGCAGGAATGAAGTTCTACCAGCCCAACGCCGTAGCACTGCAACAGGTCGGAGGCCAGGGTCTGTTCGACGCTGAGTCCTGGCTGTGCCGCCTGTGGGGCCGGTATCCCCAGCAATGCCAGTGACTCCCTGACTAAATCAGCGAAGGCCAAGGCCCGGGGCCAGTCCCGCGCGAGCACAACGATGGCGGCTTTGCTTATCGGATTCGGCGTTTTCAGCCTGCCGCCGTCGGGCGCGCGGAATGCTTCTTCCCGCTGCGTGGCAAGTTCAGGCGTGGGGTTCACGGGCAGCAACGAACCGCTGACCCACAACGGCGTCACCCGCTCTGGCGTCAGGGTGCGGTTTACTGTCAAGTTTTGGCGTACCAGCAGGGTCTGGCGGAAGGTACGGTTACGCAGGAAATCCATGAGCTGTTCTTGGCGGATGACATCCGGTGCTATGCGCACCACGGTGTCCTTGACTTCGGGGGCAAAGTTCGATGTCAGCATGCTGTGAAAATCCGCCTCCGCCAGGTATTGCAGGCCGTTGCGGGACGCGCGTTCGGCGAACTCATGGAAGTAGACCGGCTCGTTGGTGTCCTCCAGGTGTTCGTGCAGGATGTAGTAATCGGGCGAGTTTTGCAGGCCTTCCAGTTCCGACTTGAGCAGCATGCCGTAGGCATTGTCTTGTGTCGGCACTGAGCGGGCCAGAAAGTCCAGAATCGCGCGCGCCTGGGCTACCCGTGGTGCTGGATCGGCGAACTGCATGGCGTGGTAGCGCATGAGATCGCGGATCATGCCGCGCATGCGCCAGCCGGGGAGGGTGTTGTAGCTGATATAGGCAATACCGTTGGCGCTGAGCTGGTCGCCGCAGATAGCCAGCATCTTTTCCTGCACGGTGTTTGGTACCCATGAGTACACGCCGTGCGCAAGGATGTAATCGAACTCGCCGAGTCCGGTATTCACATCAGTGATGCTCATCGCCAACAGGCGGATGTTGCGTAGGCCCAGGTCCGCGATGATTTTTTGGCCCTGGGCCACTTGTACGGTGGACAGGTCGACGCCGACAAAGTTGGCCCCTGGCAGGGCCAGTGCCATCGGGATCAGGTTGCCGCCGGCGGCACAGCCCAGTTCCAGGACACGGCTGCGCGCCAGTTCGGCCGGCTGCAAGCCAAACAACTGGCCGAGGGTCGCCAGCCGGTCCGGATGGGTCTGCCGGAAGGGGAAACTCTCGTATGGAACTTGGTCGTAGCTCGTGCCATGCGTATCACGCATCCGCTCGCCCTCTTCTGGGCGGGTCGTCAGAATTATTTACATTGCCCATGTGGCCGCCAGATTTTCATTTATCGATTTGTAATTAAAGGTATATTTTTATAAAAATACGTATTTTTTCGACTTGGGATGGTTTTTATCGGCGCCAAGACGTCAGTAAATTTTACAATTCGCACTGGGAGAACAGCCGAAATAATTTTTAACCAATTGTTTATAAAATGAATTATTGGGTTGGCACGAGCGGTGCTAATCGGAATCTCAAAGTGAGAGGCGCGTGTCGCAGCGTTTGCGAAGTTTGATTTGACTACTTTAAGGGACCAGCTTCCATGCGACACCAACCCAACGCCCTTCCCCCTGGGGCATGCCCACAACTACTACCTTAACCTGCTGGCCGAAGTCGGTCTGGTCGGTATAATCGCCTACCTGGTCTTCTGGGGCGCCGTGGTGTGTC
>NZ_JBFIII010000120.1 GCF_041601295.1 Immundisolibacter sp. | reverse complement strand
GGCGCCTCGCTGCGCAGCCAGCGCTGGGCACCGCCCCAGTCCACCAGCCACTCGCCTGCCAGGTCGGGAGGTGGCGTGGCAGGCAGCACCGACATCCGCCACAGCGGTGAACCCCCCGCGAAAAACGGCAGTTCCAGATCCCGCAGCGCCTGCCAGAACACGGCGCCCTGCGCCCACGGCTCACCGCCAATCTGCTTTCGCGCGGCATCCACGCCCGCCGCGGTGCCGGACAGGCGCAAGTACACCTGCCCGCCAACCTGGCACAGGCCCGACAGCGGCCATGGCCGGCGTTGCCAGTCGAGCATCTGCCGCAGCGGGTCGGCGGGCTCCAGTACCAGGGTCACTTCCGCCTCCGCGATCGGCAGCACCCGAACCGACACCTCAAGCAGCAGGCCCAGTGTGCCCAGCGAGCCGGCGTACAGGCGCGGCAGATCGTAGCCGGCCACGTTCTTGATGGTCTCGCCACCGAAACGAACCCGCTCGCCGCGGCCATTGATGGCGCGCACGCCAAGCACAAAGTCACGCACCGAGCCGGCCCACGGCCGGCGCGGGCCGGACCAACCGGCCGCCACGGCGCCACCCAGCGTGCCGCGCCCGCCAAACTGTGGCGGCTCGAAGCCGAGCATCTGGCCATGTTCTGTCAGCAGCGCCTCGATCTGCGCCAGCGGCGTGCCGGCTCGCGCGCTGAGCACCAGGTCGCCCGGCTCGTAGCTGACTACCCCGCGGTGGCCGCTGACATCCAGCCGTTCGCCGCCTGCGGCGTTGCCGTAAAAATCCTTGCTGCCGTGGCCCCTCGGTTGCAGCGGCTGGCGCGTCTCGATGGCGCCGCGCACCGCAGCCTGCAGGCTGTCGCTGATGTCCGCGTCCACGCTCAAAACCGCTCCAGCTCCGGATGCGGCACCTGCCCGTGGTGCACGTGACTGCCGCGCAGCTCGGCACAGCGGACCAGGGTCGGAATCGCCTTGCCGGGGTTGAGCAAGCCGCTGGGATCGAACGCGCGCTTCACGGCGAAGTAATCGCCAATTTCGGCGTCACCGAACTGCCGGCAGGCCTTGTCTATTTTTTCCGCGCCGATACCGTGCTCGCCGCTGATGGTGCCGCCGAGCGCCAGGCATTCGTCGAGGATGCGACTGGCCAGCGCTTCGGTGCGGGCCACTTCGTCCGGCACCGATCCGTCGTACAGAATCAGCGGGTGCAGGTTGCCGTCGCCGGCATGAAACGCCGTGGCCACCCGCAGCTCGTACTCACGTGCCAGTTCGCCAATGCGGCGCAGGATGCCGGCCAGGTGCCGGCGCGGCACCGTCGCATCGGTGATGTAAAAATCCGGCGACACCCGGCCCATGGCCGGAAACGCACCCTTGCGCCCAGCCCACAGGCGTGTGCGTTCGTCGGCATCGCGCGCCACGCGGATGGCGTAGCCGTCGCAGGCCTGCATCAGCGCCTGCACGCGTTCCAGCTGCGCCTCGACCTCGGCGTCGGCCCCGTCGAGCTCGCACAGCAACAGGGCCGCCGCGTCCACCGGCAGGCCCATCTGGATATAGCCCTCCACGACTTCGATGGCGACCTGATCCATCATTTCCAGCCCGGCCGGCACCACCCCGCCGGCGATGATGTCCATCACCGCGCGGCCGGCGCGTTCCAGATCCGGAAACGCCGCCTGCAAGAGCACGATGGATTCGGGCAGCGGCAGCAACTTCAGGCGCGCCTCCACCACCACTCCCAGCATGCCCTCGGAGCCGGTCACCAGCGCCAGCAGGTCGTAACCGGGGCTGTCCAGGGCGCCGCCCAGGGTCAGCAGTTCGCCATCCATGGTCACCAGGGTGACTTCCAGCAGGTTGTGCGTGGTCAATCCGTACTTGACGCAGTGAACACCGCCCGAGTTCTCGGCGATGTTGCCGCCGATGCTCGACGCAAACTGCGACGACGGATCCGGCGCGTAGAACAGCCCGTGCTCCGCCGCGGCTTCGGACACCGCAAGGTTGCGCACCCCCGGCTGCACGCGGGCCACGCGGTTGTCCGGATCGATACCCAGGATGCGGTCAAAGCGCGTCATGGACAGCAACACGCCGTCCTCCCGCGGCAGGGCGCCTGCGGAAAGACCAGTGCCCGCGCCACGCGGCACCACCGGCGCGCCGTGCTCGCGGCACACACGCAACACCGCCTGCACCTGGGCAATGGTTTCCGGCAGCGCCACCGCCAAGGGCAGCGCGCAATAATTGGCCAGCGCGTCGCACTCGTAGACGCGGCGCTCGGCTTCGGCGGTAATCAGCCCGTCCGGCGGCAGCACGTCGCGCAGCGCTTCGAGCAGCCCGGCGCTATCCGCCGCCTGCGTATGGGTGAGTGTCATGCCCCCTCCTGACCAGCGGCAATGGTAGCTGCTGGCGCCCAAACGCAGAACGCCGACGCCGATTGGCTTATATTTTGCGGTGCAAAGAACCCGTCACCCGCCAAGGCACCATGTCCACCAACACAGCCATCCTGCTCATTACCTGCCCCGACGAACGCGGCCTGGTCGCCACCGTCGCCGAATTCCTGTACCGCCACGGCGCCAATATCCTGCATGCGGACCAGCATGTGGACATCGCCGCCGAGCTGTTCTTTATGCGGGTGGAATGGTCGCTGGCGGACTTCGACATGCCGCTGGCGGACTTCGCCGCGGCTTTCTCGCCGCTGGCCGAAAAGCTCACCCTGCAGTGGCGTCTGGAAAGCTCGGACCAGCGCCAGCGAGTGGCCATTTTTGCCTCCAGCTACGACCACTGCCTGGCCGACCTGCTGTACCGCCACCGCGCCGGGGAGCTGCACTGCGACGTGCCGCTGGTCATCAGCAACCACGAGGACACCCGCCACCTGGTCGAGTTCTACGATATCCCGTTTCACCTGATCAACGTCACGCCCGAGCACAAGGCCGACGCCGAAGCCACACAGCTGGCCCTGCTGGAACAGCACCAAGTCGATCTGATCGTGCTGGCGCGCTACATGCAAATCCTCGGCCCGCACTTCGTGGCCAAGTACCCGGCGCGCATCATCAACATCCACCATTCCTTCCTGCCGTCCTTCCTGGGCGCCCGCCCCTACCACCGCGCCTTCGAGCGCGGCGTCAAAATCATCGGCGCCACCAGCCACTACGTCACCGACAGCCTGGACGAGGGCCCAATCATCGAGCAGGACGTCATCCGCGTATCGCACCGCGACCAGGTGGAAAACCTGATCCAGAAAGGCCGCGACGTGGAAAAAATGGTCCTGTCACGTGCCGTGCGCTGGCATTTGGAACATCGCATTCTTGCGTATGGCAACAAGACCGTCGTATTCGATTAAATCGGCAGCGCGCGGAACCCAATTCGACCGCAAGAATCCCCCCGAGGCCCTCGGACCGGGCCCCTGACCCGCGGCGGGCACACGCTGCCGACACGGTTTGCGGGCAGCCCCGGACGGCCCTGAAAAAATCCCTTGACACCGCCCGTGGGCGGGTCTATATCGCCAGCAAATATCCATGTCACTACAGACAGGCAAAGACCTGTCCGGTGGTGCGACGGGGGAGGCGATGACTAGCAATCTGAAGGGCAACCTTAGCCGATTGTCAGGGCGATAACGGCCTGCGAGGCAAGGGTTTGTCTCTCGAGACTTGGTCCACCATCACCCACGGCGGCACGCCAGTAGTAAGGGTATGCGGGCCGGCTGACTCAAGCCTAAACATACGCCGACACATTCGGCGACGATGACCTGCGCTTTTACAACCATTAACAAAGGGTGAGCCCATGTATGGATCCAAACTTTTGGTCGCCGCGTTCGCGTTGTGTTTAGTCGGCTGCGCAAGTTCCACTGTAGTGAAGCAGCCGCTACAGCCCTCCAAAGAGACCACCCCTGTCGCGACCAAGTACTCCATTGGGAAGATTTCCGCCCAGACCAGCGACGCGCCCGAGCACTTCCTGGCAGCCGTCAAGGGACACCTAAAATTGGAGCTGTCCAAGCACGGCCTGTTGGCCACCGAAGACGCCATCGCGCCCTACGAGACAGTAATCACTGTGAACTCATATCGCATGCGTAGCGGTTTCTCGCGGGCCATGTTTGGCGTATTAGCGGGCAAAGATGGTATCGATTCCACCGTCACCGTGACCGATAGTAAAACCAATCGTGTCGTCGGAGAATCGCAAGTTTCCAGTTACAACATGATGGCTGTGGGTGGCGAAGACGACGTGGCAAGGATGCACGCCCAAGAAATCGCAAAGTTCCTCTCGGGCAGCAGTAAGAACTAAAGACCTCGTTATGCCGCTACGGCCATGGCACAGCCTGCAGCAGCCGCATGGCGGAGACCGAAAGAGTGAAAGCTTCCGGGAGCGGCGCCGTGAACCTACCAGGTAGGAGCTTCAACAACTCTGACCCCTTGATTCTGCTTAGTCGGTCACAGCCAAGGAGGGCAAATTCTGGCCCAGGCAGTGAACACCCTGGATCGTGCCGCCCTTGCGGGCGTACACATGCGCATACTCGGCGGTGCCGTGTCGCAATCGTATGCCACAAACGCCGCGAGTTGGGCCGGAGCGGGCCTGGACTATAAGGCTAACTTCTTCGATCCGGTGCCAAATATCGTCGGCGGCCAAATGTTACGCAATCCGTTAAGGTTAATTAGCTCTTTATTCGGTGCCACGATGCTAGCAGCGCCTTCCAGTCCACACAGCTACCGATGCAACCCATTACCCGCGCCCTGCTAAGCGTTCTGCTTGTGGGTACGTGCGGCAGCTGCATGGGCCAGCGCATGGAGACCAATCCGGAACTTTGGTATTCCTTCGTCGTCGAAATCGGGCAATGCGTTGTTTCGGCCAAGGTACCTACTGGACCAGGCTTCATTTCACGCGAACCGCCCAAGCGCTTTACGCCATTCGAGAAGGCATTAGACTCTTCCAAATTTGAGTCTTTTGCCATGTTTGGCTATGGAAAAGAGGGTCACGGTTCTATGATTGCTTTTGAAATTGCGAGATACAGGGATGCTGATAAACCCTTCGCCAACTTCGCTGATTTCGTTTCCCATTTAGCAAACAATTACGCATGGCGCTCCCAAAACGGTCAACGGAGTCTTTTTGAGGCGAACCGCTATAAGTGGCTCAATTCATACGGACCGCCGTCACAGAGATCGCGCGATTTTGTTATCGCTGCCGCCGAAAGATATTATTATCCTTTGACCTCCGAATATGCGCTCACTGTGCGCGGCAATTACTCTGGCAAGTTCGCGTCAAATACGACTCGCCACGCCAGCATTCGCGCCATTACCCAAGAGGTCGTTTCCAATGTAAGCATTACAGGGTGCGGATATTATGAGAGCGAGGCGGGGATCAAGGGGTCAGAGTGAGCTATCCCGGGTTTGACGGACGAGTTAAGGCAAGAATCAAGGGGTCAGGAATCAAGGGGTCAGAGTCATTGAAATTTGAACCTGCCCTGTGTACGCTTGCGCAGCACCTCATTCGCGTAAACGGAATGCATCATGGCCCGCTGGCCTAAGGACCGTCGTCTGCGGCCAGCCGCTACATCGAGCTCAATCCGATCCGTGCCCGGATGGTCGAGGACCCCGGTGTCTACCGGTGGTCGAGCTACCGCTTTAATGCGGATGGGTTCCCCGATGCCCTGGTGTCACTGCATCCGCTCTATGAACAGCTCGGCGACGACCCGGCGTCCCGACGCGCGGCCTATCGCGCCTTGTTTTCGACCCACATCGATGACAGGGAGCTCGATAAAATCCGTGATGCGACACAAACCGGTACCGTTCTGGGTCATGCCCGTTTCCGTGGCGAGATTGAGAACGCATTGCAACGGCGCCTGCATCGGCAGCCGCATGGCGGAGACCGACATAAGATCAACGGGTCAGAGTCATTGAAATCCGAGCCTGCCCTATCTACGCTTGCACAGCACCTGATCCACCTAAACGGAACGAATGCATCATGGCCCGATCGTTAAGCAGATAAAGGCAGCAAGTGGTAGCCCGTATGGAGCGTAGCGGAATACGGGGAGGCCATCACCCACTCGCCCCGGATTCCGCTACGCTTCATACAGGCTACGGTCCTATTAGAGAAAACTTTAGAAATCCACATTAGGTTGTAGAGTCGTGATAAAAATAACCATGTTTTTATCTCTTTTTATTGCATTTGGCTGCGGGTTTATCGCGACTCTCGTGGCGCTAGCCTTTAAGATAAAAAAAATTGAAGACATACCGAATGGCTGGGAACTTACAGTGCACCCCGAGAAATACGTGAAAAGCCCTTATCATTTAATCGTGCGATGGGGTGGACGCGCTATAATCTTTTTCTTAGTGTTATTTTTTATCTTATTTATCATCAATATATGGAGAATAAAGGGGTGAGATCTAAGGGGTCAGAGTCATTGAAATCTGAGCCTGCCCTGCCTACGCTTGAACAGCACCTCATCCACGTAACCGGAATGCATCATGGCCCGATGGCCAAGGATCGTCGTCCCCGGCCAGCCGCTGCATATCATCCAACGTGGCAACAATCGGCAGCCGTGCTTCTTCGCCGATGACGACTACCACTTCTATCTGGCCAGTCTCAAGGACGCCGCCGACCGATTCGGTTGCCGCATCCACGCTTACGTGTTGATGACCAATCATGTTCATCTGCTGCTGACGCCGGACAGCGTCAAGGCACCGTCGTTAACGCTACAGTCGGTTGGGCGGCACTACGTGCGTTATGTCAACACGGTGTACCAGCGCAGCGGGACCTTGTGGGAGGGCCGTTATAAATCCACGCTGATCGATTCCGAGCGCTATCTGCTCACCTGCAGCCGCTACATCGAGCTCAATCCGCTCCGCGCCCGGATGGTGGAGGACCCCGGTGCCTACCGGTGGTCGAGCTACCGCTTTAATGCAGATGGGTTCCCCGACGCGCTGGTGTTACTGCACCCGCTCTATGAGCGGCTCGGCGACGACCCGGCGTCCCGACGCGCGGCCTATCGCGCCTTGTTTTCGACCCCCGTCGATGACAGGGAGCTCGATACAATCCGTGATGCGACACAAACCGGTACCGTTTTGGGTCATGACCGTTTCCGTGGCGAGATTGAGAACGCATTGCAACGGCGCCTGCATCGGCAACCGCATGGCGGAGACCGAAAGAGTGAACGCTTCCGGGAGCGGTGCCGTGACCTTACCCGGTAGGAGCTTCAACAACTCTGACCCCTTGATC
>NZ_JBFIII010000119.1 GCF_041601295.1 Immundisolibacter sp. | reverse complement strand
TGGCATGCCGGCGTCGGCCTGCTTGAGGACCGAGACAATCTGGGTCTCGGTGAAACGCGACTTCTTCATGGAACCTCCTGGCTGCAGAAACATGCCAGAAAGTTCTACTTCTGTAGTGTCTACCTAGAGGGGGAGCTTACGAATGCTTTGGTGGGCTTCACCCGGCAAATAAAGGTGCTACCGGCGTTCCGGCGCGAACGCCTTACCTATATCGCGGTAGCGGGATGGCGTGCCACGAAGCGCTGGCGAAGCGCTTGCAACTGGCATCTGGTTCTGCGATCCATACGCCCCGTGGCAGCGCGGTAGCAACGAGAACACCAACGGATTGCTGCGTCAGTTCCTGCTCACGGGCATCGATCTTTCGGACGTGACCCAGACCCAACTGAACGACATCGCCCGACTCCTCAACGGCTGGCCATGGAAAACGCTGGGCTGGAAAACGGCCGACGAGGCAATGACCGAAGAACTGGCCATTTTCTCAAGACGTGTTGCACTTGATTCTTGAGACCAAGCCTTCCCCGGAGAGTCATACAGGAAAATCGGAATTCTTTCGTCCTGCAATGGCAAAGTAGAATAAAGGCTTTCCCTCGATCGACAATCTGTGTCGATAGCGTTCAATGCAATAGATGTCTACATGTTTGGCGAATATTAGTTCCCGAATCATGGTAGAGAATCCTGACTCATCGCTAATATCAAAAAATGTGTCTTTAATGTTAAATGCCACCCATCCTCCGTTTTTTATGAGGTTGAATGCTTCTACAAATGCTTTTGTGGGAATATCACCAAAACCCAACGCGGCAACCGTCACCATGCAATCGAATTGCCATGCTATTAATTCGTCTCTTCTTTCCGGCCCCAGTTTCGTAAAATCCTCGACATAATATGCGTCATATACTCCGGGCCTATCTCGTATAGTTGCCTCGTAAGCTTCAGAAATTATGTCTACGCCTACTAAGCGCGAAATGCCATGTTTCTTTAGTTCCTCCCCGACCATGCCATTTCCTGCGCCTAAATCCAATACTCTAAGCTCAGAAAAACTATCTTGAGACTGTTTTACTGCTGACTCGAGAATTGTAGCCACTTTGGTTGGAGATGTACATTTTAAGCGGTCATAGAATATTTGTTCGTACAGACCCTGTATTTGATAAATTTCATCGTAATCGTGAAATCTAATCTTCCTGTCGCTGCCTGAGCCTTGAAGATAAAAATAGGCTTCGTCTTGATTTATATTGGTCAGTTCATCTTTTGGAAATTGTATACGATGCCTCTTTATCATCATTGCCTCAATTATTTATAAACCATCACGGATTGATGTTACGCTGAAAAGGCGCGCGCCGAAATAAAGCGCGCAATTATACGCGATTTTCCATACGCATCACACCAATAGGGTCAATTTATATCCTATTATCCCTACTCATTCGTTAGTATTTTCTTTGATATGGAAATTCTATTTTGCTCGCAGTTTTTATTCTATGCCCTGTTTACTCACTTGTATATTGTGGTGTCGTGTCCCGGCCGATGAATGACCCGGCTTGACGTTGCCACCGGTCCATGGCCTGGGGCTGACATGACCAAGTGCCTTCTGCAGATGCCGGTTGTAGATCCACACATAACTAACGAAAAGTCACGTTGCCGGAACGAGCGCGAACCGGGCAAAAACGGGGGGGCGGACAGCACGGAGAAGGGTTCCTGCGACGCAGTGGTCCCACCCCAGGAAAGGCCTAGTCGTCTTCGCTACGCCCTTCGATGCTGACAACCTCGCCCTCGGACGTGGCAACGGTGACCACGATGGGCCGACAGCAGACACTGCAATCCTCGGTGTATTCCTGGTCCGGTACCGAGCAGTCGACGACCATCTCGATTCTCTCCCCACAGTAGGGGCAATCAATAAAGGCGCAGTCGAGGTTTTGCATCGAAATCTCCCGAGGGTGTTGACGCGGTGCGCCCAGCCGTTGCGTACGGTGCATCACTTTTGGCGCAGGCCGGATGGATTGCTCACCCGGAAGAGAAACCCTCCGGTGTCGCGTTGGACAGGTCACGTAGGGCCGGTTGGGCGAAACCGTAACTCGCCGGAAACAAAAAAACGACGTCCCACCGGTATTGCATCGGCGGTACAACGAGCGGTATCACGCAATTTATCGGGGTCGGGTTACGCCGCGCTAACCCGACGCAGCTGGCCGCCACAGAAAAGTGCCACGACAAGAATGATCTCGCCCTGCTCGGATGCCGCAGGTACCTCGCCCGTCAATTCTTTGTACTGATCCCGAACTAGCAACCACAGCGACGAAGTGGACCGCGAGGCACGCTCTTGAAGGAGTCGTCGGCGATCGACGCATAGGGCGGCTGCGCCAATCACCCAGAACAAAAAATACCGCTGCGCCAGCGGCAGCACCTTGGCCGGTTCGCAGGTTAGCAGCGTCCCATCCGCCGGTACTTCGTAGGTCTGCGAATCCACTTTCATCACCGGCAGAGCGTAGGCGACCAGCATGACTTCGCGGTCTGGCCGGGCTCGAAGCGCAGCGCCGGGTTGGTTTAGGCAAAGTGGTAATGCGAGCCGACCTGGATCGGCCGGTCGCCGGTGTTGGCCACGGCCAGCGTCAGGGTCAGGCGGCCGGCGTTCAGTTCCAGCTCGCCGGGGGCGGGGTCGAGTTCACCGGGCATCATGCGCAATGGCTCCTTTGTGGGGCGGGAAAAAGGGCTCTATGCGCCGATACCGGCAGCAAGTCTTGCGCCAGACTCGGGCAGCGCCGGGCGCACGCGGTTTTCTTAAGCCAACCCCAGCCGCCCAGCCAGGCGGCGCAGATTGGCCCGATCCACGCGAAGCTCGCGCGCGGCGGTGGCCCAGTTGCCGGCGTGCCTGGCCAGCGCAGCGCGGATCAGGCGAGATTGCAGTTCGTCCACCGCTTGGCGCAAGCCGATTCTCGTGGCCGCTTGTTCGATCGCCGGGTTGATCGGCGCTGGCAATGCAGCTGGAGATGTGCCGGATGGCAGCAGCAGATTCAAATGATGCGCGTGCAGCGTGAGGATGCGCGGGCGCTGTGGCTGTTCGGCCAGCGCCCGCAGGGCGGCCCGGCCGATCAGGTGTTCGAGTTCGCGTACGTTGCCCGGCCACGGCTGGTTGAGCAAGGAATGCTGCGCGTCGACCGCCAGGCGCAGGCCGCGCAGGCCCAAACGCACGCGATTTTCCTCCAGGAAGCCGCCGGCCAGCAGCAGCACGTCGCGGCCGCGTGCGCGCAGCGGCGGTACGGTGAGGGGATAAGCGCTCAACCGGTGATACAGATCGGCGCGAAAACGCCCGGCGCGGACTTCCGCCGCCAGATCCCGGTTGGTGGCGGCCAGCACGCGCACGTCGACGTGGTGTTCACGATCCGAGCCCAGGCGCTGCAACTGGCCGCTTTGCAGCACGCGCAGCAGTTTGGCCTGCACCGGCATTGGCAGCTCGCCGATTTCGTCCAGCAGCAGGGTGCCGCCGTCGGCCAGTTCGAACTTGCCGCAGCGCTCGCGCACCGCGCCGGTGAAGGCTCCGCGCACGTGGCCGAAAAGCTCGCTTTCGACCAGGTTGTCCGGCAGCGCAGCGCAGTTGAGAGTGATCAGCGGCCGCTGCGCGCGGTGCGAGCGTGAATGGATGGCCTGCGCGACCAGCTCTTTGCCGACGCCGGTCTCGCCGCTGATCAGTACCGTCAGGTCGGTGGCGGCGACGGTGTCGATCTCGGCCTGCAGGTGGCGCATGGGGGGGCTGCGGCCGATCAGGTCGCGCGGGCGCAACGTCGCCGGGGCCTCGGCGAGGGTGCGTGCCAGCTGTTGCTCGCGCTGCGCGCGCTGGGCGAGGCTGCTGAGGCGCTCGCCAGCGACGACGACTGTACCGGCCAATCGGCCGAAGGCCTCCAGCAGGTCCAGATCGACCGCACCGAAGGCCCGCGGGTCGAGTGCGTCCAGCGTGAGCAGGCCCCAGGGACGATCGTCCACGTACAGCGGGCAGCCCATGCAATCGTGCACTTCGAGCTGCCCGGTTCGCCCCTCAACCAGGCCGTCGTAGGGGTCGGGCAGCTGGCAGTCCGCCGCCAGGCGCGTCGGCCCGCGCCGCTGCAGCAGCGTCAGAAGGCGCGGGTGGTCCTGCAGGCGAAAGCGTCGGCCGAGCGTGTCATGGCTCAGGCCGGTTACCGCCAGCGGCCGCAACGTGTCGCCGTCAAGGCGCAGCAGGGCCGTGGCATCGCAGGGGAACAGCGCCTGCACAGCTTCCAGCAGGCGCGTGTAACCGGCCTCGTCGGGTTCGTCCCGGGTCAGGGTGTCGACAACCTGCGCCAAGGCGCCCAGTAGCTGGGATGGAGTCATTTTTACCGATCAATGATGTCAAACAGACTTTCTTCTTGAGGTGTCATTCTGACATCGTGACGGCGGCGAGTGTGTAATTGACTGGTTTTTCGGTGTGGCACGAAACGTGAGATGTGCAAGGCGGGACAGACAAACCGTCTCGCCCGCGACCACCTGGCCTGCATGCGTGCGCGGCCGGTCAGGCCCGCGGTCACCGTACTGCCATGGAGTCAGTCAATGCTTTCCGAACAACACCGTGATCTGGTCAAGGCCACCGTGCCGCTGCTCGAAGCCGGGGGCGAGGCACTCACCCGCCACTTCTACGGCATCATGCTGGACGAGTATCCGCAGGTGCGCCCGCTGTTCAACCAAGCCCACCAGGCCAGCGGCGCGCAGCCGCGCGCGCTGGCCAACGGCATCTTGCAGTACGCCCGTCACATCGACCATCTGGAGGCGCTTGGGCCGCTGGTCGGACAGGTCGTGAACAAGCACGTCTCCCTGCAGGTGCTGCCGGAGCAGTATCCGATCGTCGGTACCTGTCTGCTGCGGGCCATTCGCGAGGTCCTCGGTGCCGAGGTGGCGACCGATGCGGTCATCGCCGCCTGGACGGCCGCCTATCAGCAGCTCGCCGATTTGCTGATCGGCGCCGAGGGAGACGCCTACGCGGCCGCCGCCGCGGCGCCCGGCGGCTGGCGCGGCGCCCGGTCGTTCCAGGTCTCACACAAGGTGACCGAGAGCGACGAGATCGTCTCGCTGTACTTGCAACCGGCTGACGGTGGTCCGGTGATGGGTTTCCAGCCCGGGCAGTACATCGGTCTCAAGCTTACCGTCGACGGCCAGGAGGTGCGGCGCAACTACTCGCTGTCGGCCCCGTCCAACGGTGCCACATATCGCATCAGCGTCAAGCGCGAGCCGGGCGGAGTGGTTTCGAATTTCCTGCACGATTCCGTGGCGACAGGCGCGACGCTGGAGCTGTTTCCGCCGGCCGGTGATTTCATTCTGCGGCCTGGTGCCCGGCCGCTGGTGCTGATCAGCGGCGGGGTCGGCATCACGCCCACGCTGCCGATGCTGCACGCGGCGCACGAGCAAGGCCGGCCGGTGACGTTCCTGCACTTCGCGCGCAGCGGGCGGGTGCATGCGTTTCGGGACTGGGTGGACGATCTGGTGGTCCGGCATGCGCAGGCGCGGCGGTTTTATTGTTACGAGGAAAACGGTGCCGCACAGGCAGACGCCTACGGGCGCCTGAGTCCCGAACTGCTCGAGCGCTGGCTGCCCGCCCCGCGCGACGTGGATGCTTATTTCGTTGGTCCACCTTCGTTCATGGGCCACGTCAAGCGCCTGCTCGGCAACCTCGACGTGCCCGCCGGACAGATGCACTGGGAGTTCTTCGGCCCGGCGGCAGCGCTCGACTGATGACAGGAGGTCGCACAGGAACTGCTGATTCGAACGGCGGTTCCCGCAGTGCAGGGACGCGCTGCCAAAGGAATTTTTGCCGTCTTTTTTACCCGCCAAGGAGGCTCATGTCATGTCCGTCGAGAATCCTATTCACCTGCTCGTCCACGAGCACAAGTACATCCTGAAGGTTGTCCATGCGTTGAGCGTTATCGACGACGATCTTGGTCGCGGGCGTCCGGTCGACGTGGACCTCATTCGCAAGGTCGTGCTTTTCATGCGCGACTTTGCGGACAAATGTCACCACGCGAAAGAAGAAGCGATTCTGTTTCCGGCCATGGAAAAGAAAGGGGTGCCGAAGACCGGATGTCCGCTGCAGGGGTTGGTGGCAGAGCACGTCAAGGGGCGTCAGTTGGTGACTGCCCTTGCGGCGGCGGCCGATGCCTATGCCCAGGGAAGCCCCGATGCGGTGGAAGCCCTGCGCGGTTCAATAAGCGGTATCCGCCAGTTGTACCCAAACCACATCTGGAAGGAGGATGAAATGGTCTTTCCCATGGCGGAACGTCTGTTCTCGCGGGAAGAGCTCGAAAACATGCAGCTTTTGTTCGACAAAGCCGAGGTAGAACTCGGGCAGGATCATGATCGATACGTAAGGTTTGCCGATGAAATGGCGCTACTCCACAACGACGAGCCGGCCTAGCGGGCTGTCCCGGCTCAGGTCCGCGGCGACCTTCCTACCTTGGACGGTCGTGGTCCGTCACATCGTGTGAATCATGACCCCCGGAATGGGGCCGGAGAGTGGAATGCTGCCTGCGTCCAACACGTCTGAATCATCCTGCGTTCATCCATTGTTTCGGCTGGGTTTCCGACCGTTCTTTCTGGGCGGCGCCGGTTTTGCGCTTCTCGCAGTGGGGCTGTGGGCCGCTGCCTATCTTGGCTTCGTGTCCGGCTTTGCGCCCCGGGGCGGCTGGCTGGCCTGGCACATGCACGAGATGCCGTTCGGTTTCGTGACCGCAGTGATTGCCGGTTTTCTGCTCACTGCTGTGCAGGCCTGGACCGGCACTCCAGGGCTGCGCGGCTGGCCGCTAATGGGGCTGTTCGGGCTGTGGCTGGCGGCGCGGGTGGCCTGGTTGTGGCCGGGGTTGCCGTGGTTGGTGTTGGTGGCAATCGAATTGGCCTTTCTGCCGGCTGTAGCGATGCGCCTTGGCTGGCAGTTGTGGCGCGTAAACCAGTGGCGTAACTATCCGCTGGTCGGGCTGCTCCTGCTGCTGGCGCTGGCCGATGTGGCGATCCTGCACGCACTGGCGGCAGGGGATTTCGACCTGCTGCGACGGGCGGTGTGGGCGGCGTTGTGGCTGATCGGGACCATCATCGCCGTCGTCGGCGGACGGGTGATTCCGTTTTTCACCCAGGGGGGCCTGCGCCTGTCGGCGCCCATCGTCCCGCGCCGCTCGCTCGAAATATTTGCCTACGGCGGGCTGCCGGTACTGGCGTTGCTG
>NZ_JBFIII010000118.1 GCF_041601295.1 Immundisolibacter sp. | reverse complement strand
TTCCAGGCCCTACTGCTGCGCGCGCTGGTGGCCCGCTTCTGGCGCACGCCCTACCGCCAGCCGCTGGTGCGCTGGGGCAGCGGCCTGCACGACCGCTTCATGCTGCCGCATTACGTCACTGCCGACATGCGCGCCGTGCTGGCCGAGCTGCGCGAGGCCGGTTATCCGTTTCAGGACGACTGGTTGGACCCGTTCGTCGAGTTCCGCTTCCCGCGCTACGGATCGGTGCAAGTGGGCGACCTGACGCTCGAAGTGCGCGCCGCGCTCGAACCCTGGCACGTGATGGGCGAGGAAGCCACGGCCGGTGGCACGGCCCGCTATGTCGATTCGTCGGTCGAGCGCCTGCAGGTGCGCCTGAGCGGCGCCACCGACGGACGTTACCTTGTTACCTGCAACGGCCGGCAGGTTCCGCTGCGCCCGACCGGCACCCACGGTGAACAGGTGGCCGGCGTGCGCTACCGGGCCTGGAGCCCGCCCTCGGCCCTGCATCCGACCATTGGCTCTCACGCGCCGCTGGTGTTCGATATCATCGACACATGGAATAGCCGCGCGGTGGGTGCTTGCACCTACCATGTGGCCCACCCGGGCGGTCGGAACTACCAGGCCTTCCCGGTCAACGCCTATGAGGCCGAGGGCCGCCGCATCATGCGTTTTTGGAATCACGGACATACCCCAGGCGGCGGCGCGCTGCCGCCTTTCGAAGCGATCAACGCGGAGTACCCGCACACGCTGGATCTGCGCTGGCAGCCGAGCTGACGAGGTCCGCTGCATCCGTGACCCCTGGCATGCACAGCCAACACAGCGACGCCACCGGTGCGTACTCCAGCTGGGACGGCCTGTCCCTGGACGACGACCGGCATCCGCACTGGCAACGCCTGACTCGAGCCCTGCGCGAGCTCGGACCGGCGGCGCTCACCGGCCGTGCCCAGGAAGCGCGCCGCCTGCTGCACGAAACAGGCGTTACCTATAACGTCTATGGCGCCGCCAACGGCGTGCGCCAACCCTGGCCGCTGGATGTGGTTCCGCTGTTAGTCGGCAGCGAAGATTGGGCCGTCATCGAGGCCGGCCTGGTGCAGCGCGCGGAACTGCTGAACCTGATCCTGACCGACCTGTACGGCCCACGCGACATACTGCGCCGTGGCCTGCTGCCACCGGCGCTGGTGTTCGGTCATGGCGGTTTTCTGCGCGCGTGCCAGGACATTCGCCTGCCCGCCGCACATCAGCTGCCGCTGTACGCCGCCGATCTGGTGCGCGATGGCGCGGGGCAAACCTGGGTGATGGCAGACCGCACCCAGGCACCGTCGGGCATCGGCTATGCATTGGAAAACCGCCGCGTCACCGCGCGGGTGCTGCCGAGTCTCTACCGCGACGCCCAAGTTCACCGCCAGGAACCGTTCCTGCGCGCTCTGCGTGGCAACCTGGTTGCTTCCGCGCCGGCGGCGGCCCGCGACGACCCGGCCCTGGCGCTACTCACGCCGGGCGTACGCAATGAAACCTATTACGAACAAGCTCTGCTGGCCGAGCAACTTGGCCTGGAGCTGGTAGAAGGCTCGGACCTGGTCATGCGCGGTGGCCGGCTGTACCTGCGGGCTTTGGGCGGCCTGACGCCCATAGACGTGCTGTGGCGCCGGGTCGACGACGCCTGGTGCGATCCGCTGGAACTTCGGGCCGACTCATTCCTGGGCGTACCCGGTCTGGTGGAGGCGGCACGCCGCCGCCAGGTCAGCGTGGTCAACCCACTGGGCAGCGGGGTGCTTGAAAATCCCGCGCTCGGCGCCTACCTGCCGTCGCTGGCGCGGCATTTTCTGGGCGAGGACCTGCGCCTCCCAAGCGTGGAAAGTTACTGGTGCGGTGACCCGCAGCAGCTGGATCACGTCCTCGCTCATCTGCCGCAGCTGGTCATCAAACGCCTGCAGCGACGACCTGGCGAACGGTCCGTGTTCGGTGCCAATCTGAAGCCCAGGGAGCTGGCGGTCTGGCGCGAGCGCCTGCTGGCCCGGCCTGCCCAGTTCGCGGCGCAAGCAGCCGTGGCACCGATCCCGACGCCGTCGTTCGGCGGCAGGTCACTGGGCATGCGACCGGTCCTGTTGCGCGCCTTTTTGACCGCCGGCAACGACGGCTACCGGGTGCTGCCGGGCGGCTTCGCCCGCGTCGCTCCGCAGGCTGACACGCTGTTCATCAGCAACCAGGCCGGCGCCATGGGCAAGGATGTCTGGGTATTGGCCAGCGAGCCGGAAACCGAGGCGGTATACGTGCCAGCCACGCCGCCGACCGGTGCCGCGCATGGCGGTCTGCCGCGACGTGCGGCGGAGAACCTGTTCTGGGTAGGTCGCTATCTGGAGCGTGCCGGCGCCAGCCTTCGGCTGCTGCGGCTGACGCTGGGACAGCTCGCCGATAACGATGCGACGCCAGAACCGGGCGCTGGGAACAGGCTGCACCTGCTGATGCAAACCCTGACCCGCATGACCGCCAACCACCCGGATTTGGTCCACCAGGAAGCAGACGGCACAGCCCTCCCCAGCCTGCTGACGACCCTGCTTGCCGATCGTAACCACGCCGGCAGCGTGGCCTTCGACCTGCAGGCACTGGCGCAGGCCGCCGAGGCCGTGCGCGAGCGTCTGCCAGAGGATGCGCTGCATCTGCTGGCAGATTTGCCAACGCCGCTTGCAAGCCTGCGCGCGGACCTGGCGACCCCCGAATACACCACCCAGGTCACGCAGCAGTTGATGCATGGCCTGCTGGCGGTTTCCGGCGCCCTGAACGCGTCCACGGAACAGGATGCCGGCTGGCACTTCCTGGAGCTTGGTCGGTGCATCGAGCGCGGTCAGAGCCTCAGCGTGGCTCTGCGCGGTCTGCTTTGCATCACGGCGCCCGAGCTGCCCGCGCCACCGCTCGTCGAAGCAGCGCTTGGTTTCTGTGACTGTCTGCCGGCCTACCGCCGTTACCGCCAGAACCAGCCGCAACTGAGGGTGGCGCTGGAGTTGCTGCTGCTCGATCCACGTCAGCCGCGCGGCATGATGTGTCAGGTGCAGGGAATCGAACAACACCTGGCTGCGTTGCCTCGCCCCGTCGATAACGCGCAGCTGGACGCCAGCGGAAGGCTCGCGCTGGAAGTGGCCAGCCGGCTGCGCCTGCTGGATCTGGCTGAGCTGGACATTGCGACCGGGCTCGACCGACCGGCCCTGGACCAGTTCCTGGGTCGCGGCGAATACCTGCTGCGGGAGCTGTCCGACGCCATTGCGATCGCGCATTTCCAGCCACCGTTGGTGCCGCATTCGCTGTTGCAGGTTCCGGCCGAGCCATCGTGAACTACCGCATCGTCCATACCACGCGCTACCAGTATGTCGAGCCGGTGGCCAGCAGCCACAACGAGGCACACCTGTTGCCGCGCAGCTTCGCCGGCCAGGCCCTGGTCGCGGCCAGTCTTGACATCGACCCACCGTGCAGCGACTACCGTGACCGGCAGGATTTCTTCGGCAACACCGCGAGCTATTTCGCCATTCTCGACTCGCATCAGGCGGTCACCATCACCGCCACCAGCGAAGTACGACTCCTGGTACAGCGCTGGCAGCTGGCCCTTGCCGATGATGTTGACTGGCAGGAGGCCGCCCAGCGGCTCGCCCAGGCCGGCGACTGGGACACACTGGACGCGGCCCAGTTCTGCCTGGACTCCCCCCTGGTGCGTGCGGCGGCGCCGCTACGCGACTATGCCGCGCCCAGCTTCGCCGCCCGCCGGCCGCTGACCCAGTCGGTCGCAGAACTGGTGGCCCGCATCCACCAGGACTTCACCTACGACCCGACGGCGACCGACATCACCACGCCGGTGCTCGAAGTGCTGGAACAACGCCGCGGCGTGTGCCAGGATTTCGCGCACCTGGCCATCGGTTGTCTGCGCAGCCTGGGGCTGGCAGCGCGCTACGTAAGCGGCTATCTTGAAACCCAGCCACCCCCCGGCCAGCCCAAACTGGAAGGTGCTGATGCTTCTCATGCCTGGTTACAGGTCTACCTGCCTGGTACCGGCTGGCAGGACTGGGATCCCACCAACAACCTGCAACCGGCTGGCCGCCATGTCACGACCGCCTGGGGGCGCGATTACAGCGACGTGGCGCCGCTCAAAGGCGTCATCTATGGCGGCGGTGACAGCCATTCCATCGACGTCAAGGTCGACGTGACGGCCCTGCCCGAACCCGTGGAGTTCTAGTGTCCCGCACACGCACCGCCGGCGAGTTCCTGCGCAGCTGTCGCTATGGCGTGCTCGGCACCCAGTCACGGAGCGTTCCCGGCTATCCGTTCGGATCCGTTACGCCCTATGTGCTGGGTACCGCCGGCCAACCGGTCATCTACATCAGCACACTGGCCGAGCACACGCGCAACATCAGCGCCGATCCACACGTGTCGCTGACAGTGTTTGACCCGGCGGATGCAGCCGACCCGCAAGCGGGGACTCGCCTGACCTGGCTGGCCAAGGCCCGGGCCCTGACGACACCCGAGGCCGGCCCCGACGCCGAGCGGTATTACCGCTTCTTCCCGGCTGCCCGCGCCTATGCCAACACGCACGATTTCAGTTTCTACACGCTGAGTATGGTGCGTCTGCGCTTCATCGGCGGCTTCGGCAAAATCGGCTGGATCGAAGCCAATGAAATAGACCTTGCCAACCCGCTGGCCGACGATGAGGCCGGCGTCGTGGAACACATGAACAATGACCACCATGACGCGGTCGTAACCTACTGCCGACATTATTTCGGACACGAGCCGCGCGACGCGACACTGGTGGGCGCCGACCCCGACGGCATCGACCTGCTTGCCGACGGCGTGGCACTGCGACTGCCGTTTGCCGCCCAGGCTGCCAGCGTTCAGGCGCTGCGCCAACAGCTGATCGACCTCTTGCGCGTGGCGCGTGGGGTCGAATCCTCACCTGTATCCAACGCATAACTTCCCGACATGCCTTCGATGACCGCGCACCGGCAGGATCCGGACAACAGGAGCTGAGTTCATGACCCGCATCGCCCGCATTGGAACCGCCCAGGGTCCGCGCCACGCGGTGGAGCAGCCGGACGGCAGTCTGCGCCTGATCGAAGGTGACCTGTTCGGCGGTTGGCGCGTCACAGAGGAACGGGCACCCGCGGGCAGTGCCCTGCTGTCCCCGATAGTGCCACCGACCATCTATTGCATCGGCCTTAACTACCGCAAGCACGCCGAGGAAACCGGTGCCGCCATCCCCCAATACCCGGTGTTGTTCATCAAGGCCAGCGCTGCGCTGCACCATCCCGACCAGCCCATCCTGATCCCGACCCATGCGCCCAGTCACAAGGTGGATTACGAGTGCGAACTGGCGGTGGTGATCGGCCGCCGCGCCAAGAACGTGCGCGCCGCCGATGCCCTCGATTACGTGCTCGGCTACACCTGCGCCAATGACGTGAGTGCCCGCGACTGGCAAATGGAATGGGGTGGAGGTCAGTTCTGCCGCGGTAAATCCTTCGACACCTTCTGCCCATTGGGGCCGGTGCTGGTTACCGCTGACGCCATCCCCAACCCCAATGCGCTCGACATCCGTACCGTGCTGAACGGCAAAACCGTACAGGCGGCCAACACCAGCGACATGATTTTCGACGTCCCGACACTGATTGAATTCCTCAGCGCCGACTGCACGCTCGAACCCGGCTGCGTGATCCTCACCGGCACGCCCAGCGGCGTCGGCGCCGCACGCAAACCGCCGCTATGGATGCGCCCGGGCGATGAGGTACGGATAGAGATCGACGGCATCGGCAGCCTGCACAACACGGTGGCGGCTTCTTGAACATCCATTACCAAAAGCACGTGATTTTTTCGTTGCGGCCTTGTGCAGGATCGGGCGGCGGGGTTACCATGACCCTGACTGACCGATCGGTCTACCCCTGACCCGGTCAGTCTGCCCTAAAAATGACAACGAACCCCCCTCCCAAAACCTGTGCCGCCGCCGCCCTACGAGTCCTCCGGGCGGCGGCGGAGATTTTTTCCAGTCTCGGCTACGACGCTGCTTCCATCAGCGTCATCGCTGACCGGGCCGGCGTCAGCAAGGCCAACATCTTTCATCATTTCAAGAACAAGGCCGCCCTGTACCAGGAAGTTCTGAAGACCGCGTGTCAATCCTTTACCGAAGCGGTCGATGCAGTTACCCAGTGGGATGGCGACACGCCGGAGCGCCTTTCTGAATACGCCCGCCAGCGCCTGTGTGCCTATATCGAAGATCCGATGTCGAGCCGGCTGGTGCTTCGCGCACTGACCAGCGACCAGGGTGATGGTGACATCGAGCCGGTCCGTGCCGACTTCTCCAACAATTTTCATCGCCTGGTGGAGATCATTCGCGCTGGCCAGACAGGTGGGCAGCTGCGAGCCGACGTCAACCCGGCATTGCTGGCGCTGCTGATCAACGCGAGCAATGTGTTCTATGCACAGACGCGTCCGTTTCTGCGGCATTTCGCCGACATAGACTTTGCAGATGATCCAAAGCGCTACAACGTCATGATGATGGACATCCTGCTGCGTGGCGCACTGCCAGGCTGAGCAAAACCGCGGACCGACGGCGTATCATCCGGCGTAGGCCAAAATGGCCGCCCCCCCCATCGAGGAGAACCGCCATGAAACTTTACGGAGCCGCTTACTCGCGCGCCGGTCGCTGCGTCTGGATGCTGGAAGAAATTGGTCAGCCCTACGAGCACGTTGGCACCAGCCCACGTGGAGAAAGCCGCACTCCCGAAATGTTGAAGTTGAACCCCAACGGCCATGTGCCGGTGCTGGACGACAACGGCTACATCATTTGGGAATCGCTCGCAATCAACCAGTATCTGGCTGAAAAGACCGGCGCGCTGTGGCCCGCTGGCGTCCAGGCCCATGGACAGGTTGCCCAGTGGAGCCTGTGGGCCATGACCGAGGCCGAGTCACACCTGGTGACCATGCTGATGAACATGATGTTTCTGCCGGAAGCACAACGCAATCCGGCCGCTGTCGAGCAGGCCAGGACCAGTCTTGGCACGCCAATGCAGGTGCTGGATAACCACCTGGCCAACCGTGCCTATCTACTGGGCGCGGACTTCAACGTCGCAGATCTGAATGTCTGCTCGGTACTGGGCCTGGCCGCCCTGCTCCAGTACGACCTGTCGCCGTACGCCAACGTCAGCGCCTGGGTTGGGCGCTGCATGAGCCGCCCGGCGGCGCAGCGTTACCAGCAGAAAGCGCAGGAAGCAATGAGCAAGATGGGCTGACAAGACACGAAAAAGCCGGCGCCAGGATTAATTCTGGCGCCGGCTTTTTTTGTAT
>NZ_JBFIII010000117.1 GCF_041601295.1 Immundisolibacter sp. | reverse complement strand
CAGCTGCACGCCGGTGAGGGTGGTGGCGTACTCGAGTGTGGTGCTGACCGTGAAATCCAGAACCCTCAGTACGTTCTCGTCGGTGATGTTCTGCCAGCCGCCGGCGGTGCAGGCGGCGCCGGCCTGGCGCAGTTCGATGGCACCGGCATTCAGGCGATAGCCGAAGCGGTCGGCATCGGTCAGGGTATCGCTCCCATCGCTGTCATAAGCAAAGGTGACGCAGGATCGGGGGGCCTCGGTGCCGTACTTGGCAACCACCCAGTTGACGTTGTTGGCGAATGGGTTGGCCGAACCGAGCAGGGACGGCTGCCAGGCCATATCGCGCGCTCCAGCACGCCGAAGATCGCGCGACATCATGGACATGACGGCGCGCATTTCCTCGTTCAGGCGCACCATCTTGATGTTCTGGGCGTTGCTCTGGTAGGTGCTGATGAAAACCGCCATCACGCCGCCGACCACGATCAGGCCCAGCACCAGGGTGACCATCAGCTCGATCAGGGTAAAGCCGCGGTCGCGCCCGCGATTGCGCCGGTTCATGGACATGCTGCGTACCCCGGTGTGCCAGTGGCGGAGCAGATTTTTACCCGCCCCGGAATGCTGACGATGACCCGCAACTCGTCGACACCCAGCCGCAAAAATGTGGTGCCCGCGAAATTGGATCCGCCCCGGCGTGGCTCGAACACGGTGCGCGCAGCGGCGAAGTTGTTCTGCATGGAGACGCCCGCGTAATCGGTGCTGGGCGTCACCTTGAGCAGGCCGTCGATCTGGCAGGCATTGGCGGCGCTGGCGTCAGTCACGGTGCAGTCGCAGTCCACGCCGTCGTTGATGCGCAGGCCATAGCACCAGGTGGTGCTGGGCCCGGCGGTCGAGAACCGCAGCGCAACCTGCCGGTTACGCTTGATGGCCTCGGTACGGGTCAGTTGCAGGTCGTTGAACAGCCCCTCGGCCGAGCCCTTGAGCCGGTTGCGCTCCAGCATTTTGGTGAAGGAGGGCACCGCGATGGCCGCCAGAATGCCGATGATCGCGACCGCGACCAGCATTTCGATGAGGGTAAATCCCATGTTTCGTCTCGCCACCACCTAAACTCCCTTGGCTTGTGGCCGATTCTATGGCTAGGTATCGGCGCGTGGACAGGTCGGTTGATACCGTTTGTCGGCTTTTATAAACCGTTGGTCGGAAACTTGGGTGAAAAGTCATGTACAGAAACAAACGCACACTGGGTTTTACGCTGATTGAACTGATGGTGGTGGTGGCGCTGATCTCGATTCTGGCTGCGATTGCCGTGCCGGCTTACCAGGAATATGGCCGCAAGGCCCGCCGGTCTGATGCCAAGCAGGCCCTGGTCGCCTTGCAGTTGCAGCAGGAGAAGTGGCGGGCGAGCCGACCCAGCTACACGGTGACCCTGGGATCTGCCGGGTTGAACTGGCCGACTACATCCAGGAATGGTTACTACCGCCTGGCCATCACGTCGGCCGCCGCTACCAGCTACCGCATGACCGCGGCGCCCTTGGCGGGTACGCCGCAGGCCGGCGACCGCTGCGGCACGTTCGCCATCGACCAGAAAAACCCCAATGGGAGCGTTGGTGGCAGTTACGCCACGGCCGAGTGCTGGAAGTAAGCGGCCGGATGTTCGGCTTCTAGTGCTCGGCGAGTCTTTGCGACGGGATCTGCATCCCACCGTAAATACCGCTATCCGCGTCACCCCACCGGACGCCACGCAAACGGGGCGCCTGTTACCCCGGCACGCCCGCGCAACTCCAGGCCGCGCACCGCCAGCGCGGTGGCCACTCAGGCGCGCATCAGCAGGCAGACCGCATGGGCGGCGATCGCCTCGCCGCGACCGACCGGGCCCAGTTGTTCGGTGGTGGTGGCCTTGACGCTGACCGCGTCGCTGGCGATGCCCAGGTCCGCGGCGATGTTGGCGCGCATGGCATCGCGATGCGGGGCGAGCTTTGGTTGCTGCGCCAATACGGTGGCGTCAACGTTGGCCACCGCGTAGCCGGCCGCGCGCACCAGCGCGACGACGCGTTGCAACAAAACGCGGCTGTCGGCGCCGGCAAAGGCCGGGTCGGTGTCCGGAAAATGCTCGCCGATATCGCCCAGCGCCGCGGCGCCCAGCAGCGCGTCGGCGAGTGCGTGCAGCAGCACATCACCATCCGAATGGGCCAGCGGGCCGTGGCTGTGGGGTATTTCGACACCGCCCAGTACCAGGCGCCGGCCCGGCGCCAGCGCATGCAGATCGTAGCCGTGGCCGATGCGCATCAGGCCGTGTCCGCGTCGTCATGGTCGCCGCCGGCACTTTGTGCCGCCAACAGACACTCGGCGAGTGGCAAATCCTGCGGCGTGGTGATCTTGATGTTGTCGCGTCGGCCGGGCACCAGTCTGGGGCCAAAGCCGGCCAGCTCGACAGCTTGCGCTTCGTCGCCGGGCGCCTGGCCAGACGCAAGCGCTGCCTGTAGCGCGCCGCGCAGCAGCCCCAAACGAAACCGCTGCGGTGTCTGGACGGTGTAGAGACCTTCCCGGGCAAGCGTGGCGAGCACCCGACCGTCGGTATCCGCGCGCTTGACGGTGTCGGCGACCGGTGTTGCCAGCAGGCAGCCATGATCGTCGAGCGGCAGCGCACACAGGCGGTCCAGATCGCTCGCGTGCAGCAGTGGGCGTACCGCATCGTGCACCAGCAGCGGCGCGTCGGCGGGCAATTGACCGGCCAGCAGGTCGAGCGCCACCAGCACCGACGCGGCGCGGCTGGCCCCGCCCACCACGTGATGCAGGGGCTTGGCGCAGCTGAACCCCGGCAGCGGCCAGTGAGCATCATCCGCATGCAGCACCAGCACCAGCCCGGCCACGCGCGGATGCTGTGCCAGGCGTTCCAGGGTGTGCAGCAGGATTGGCCGTCCGGCCAGCGATAAATATTGCTTGGGCCGCTCGCCCCCCATGCGCGCGCCCACGCCGGCGGCCGGAACGATGGCCCAGTGGTCGGCGATCAGCGGGCGGTCAACCACCAGCCGGCTATTCAATAACGCGGATAAAGGTCTCGCCCGACCTGATCATGCCCAGCTCGGAACGGGCGCGGTCTTCCACCGCGGCAAGACCGGTGCGCAGGTCCTGCACCTCGGCGGTGAGTTGATCGTTGCGCTCGGCCAGCAGGTCAACGGCGTCCTGTGCGCGCTCCACCCTGGCCTGTGTCGCCTGGACCGAAAACAGGTTGCCGGGCGCCAGCAGCAAGCGGTATTGCAGCCCGATCAGGACCAGCACCAGCGCGAGCAGCACGGCGCGCACGGATCAGCGCGCCAGTGTGGCGAACACGGCCGCGCCCGGGTAACGGGCGGCGGCGCCAAGTTCCTGCTCGATGCGCAGCAGGCGGTTGTACTTGGCTACCCGGTCCGAACGCGACAGGGAGCCGGTCTTGATCTGCCCGGCGCCGCTGCCGACGGCGATGTCGGCAATGGTGGTGTCCTCGGTCTCGCCCGAGCGGTGCGAGATCACCGCCGTGTAGCCGGCCTTGCGCGCCAGGAGCACCGCGTCCAGGGTTTCCGACAGCGTGCCGATCTGGTTGACCTTGATCAGAATGGAATTGGCCACCCCGGCGGTAATGCCCTTTTGCAGGGTGGCGGGGTTGGTCACGAACAGGTCGTCGCCGACCAGCTGTACGGTTTTGCCAAGGCGGTCGGTCAGCAGCTTCCAGCCATCCCAGTCGTCCTCGGCCAGGCCGTCCTCGATGGAAATCACCGGATAGCGGCCGGCCAGATCGGCCAGGTAATCCACGAACTCGGATGAACCCAAGCGACGCCCCTCGGACTCCAGCGCATAAAGCCCATCCTTGTAGAACTCGGTGCTGGCCACGTCAAGTGCCAGCAACACCTGGTCGCCTGCGGCGTAACCGGCACTGCCGATGCTCTCCAGCACGATCTTGAGCGCTTCCTCGTTCGACGCAAGGTCCGGCGCAAAGCCGCCCTCGTCGCCCACCGCGGTATTGAGCCCGCGTGCGCGCAGCAGGCGCTTCAGGGCGTGAAAAATCTCCGCCCCGCAGCGCACGGCTTCCGAAAAACTCGGCAGGCCGCTCGGACTGACCATGAATTCCTGCAGATCCACGCTGTTGTCGGCATGGGCGCCGCCATTCAGGATGTTCATCATCGGTACTGGCAGGCTCATGTCGAGGCCGCCGCACAGCGTATTGATATGCCGGTACAGGGGCTGTTTATGTACTGCCGCCGCCGCGTGGGCGGCCGCCAATGACACCGCCAACATGGCGTTGGCGCCCAGACGCGCTTTGTTAACGGTACCGTCGAGCTTGAGCAGCACGTCATCCAGGCCGCGCTGATCGGTGGGGTCCAGGCCGCGTACCGCAGGCAGGATTTCGTGCACTACGTTGTCGACTGCCTTGCGCACGCCCTTGCCACCGTAGCGGCCGGCATCCGCGTCGCGCAGTTCCAGGGCCTCGCGCGAGCCGGTCGAAGCGCCCGACGGCACTGCCGCGCGGCCCAGTTGGCCGCCGTCGGTCAGTACATCCACCTCTATCGTGGGGAAGCCGCGCGAGTCCAGAATCTCGCGGGCTTTCAGGTCGACAATCCTGCTCATCGGGCCTCAGGTCTCGGTTGTGTGCATCAGCGTCTGCTCCGCAAAACCGGCCGCCTTGACCATTCGATCCAGGCCGACCAGCGTTTTCAGCAGCGCCTCCATACGATCAAGCGGCCAGGCGTTTGGCCCGTCCGACAAGGCCTGCGCGGGATTTGGGTGAGTTTCCATGAAAAGGCCGGCGACGCCGGCCGCCACCGCTGCCCGCGCCAGTACCGGCACGAATTCACGCTGGCCTCCCGATCGGTCACCCTGGCCGCCCGGCAGCTGCACCGAATGCGTGGCGTCGAACACCACCGGGCAGCCGGTGGCGCGCATCGCCGCCAGCCCGCGCATGTCGACCACCAGATTGTTGTAACCGAAGGACACACCGCGCTCGCACACCAGTATTTGGCCCGTACCACCGGCGGCGTTCGCCTTGGCGACCACCTGGGTCATGTCGCCCGGCGCCAGAAACTGGCCTTTCTTGATATTGACTGGCTTGCCGCTGGCGGCAGCCGCTTCGATCAGGTCCGTCTGTCGGCACAGGAAGGCCGGCGTCTGTAGTACGTCCACTACCTGCGCCTCAGCCTGCACGTCGTCGGGCGTGTGGACGTCAGTCAGTACCGGCACGCCCAGGGTTTCGCGCACCTCGGCCAGGATGGCCAGACCTGCGTCCCGGCCAGGGCCGCGAAAGGTCGTTCCGGAACTGCGATTGGCCTTGTCGAACGAGGCCTTGAAGATAAACGGCAGGCCCAGGCGCGTGCAGATATCCTTGAGCGTCGCCGCGGTATCCAGAGCCAGCTGCCGGCTTTCCGCCACGCAAGGGCCGGCAATCAGAAACAGGGGTTGCGTCAGGCCGGCTTCAAAACCACACAGCTTCATGCCGGAGCCGGCTGCGGCGTGTGAGCGACGTTATGGATGCGCGCGGCCTCGACGAAGCTGCTGAACAGGGGATGGCCGTCGCGTGGGTTGGACGTGAATTCCGGATGGAACTGGCAGCCTACGAACCACGGGTGATCCGGCAGCTCGATCACCTCCACCAGCCCGTCCTGCTCGGAGCGACCCGATACCAGCAGGCCCGCGCCCTGCATTTGCGACAGGAAGCGCGGGTTCACTTCATAACGATGCCGATGGCGCTCGACAATCCGCTCCTCGCCGTAGATTCGCCGTGCCAACGTGTCGTCGTTCAGGATGCAGGTCTGGCCACCCAGACGCATGCTACCGCCCAGATCGCTGCCGGTCGCCCGCTGCTCGCGTCGGCCGCTTTCGTCCAGCCACTCGGTGATCAGCGCCACCACCGGCTCGGATGTGGCCGAGTCGAACTCAGTGCTGTGGGCGGCATGCAGGCCGGCCACATTGCGGGCAAATTCGATCACCGCCACCTGTAAGCCCAGGCAGATACCCAGGTACGGAATGCCGCGCTCGCGGGCAAATCGCACGGCAGCGACCTTGCCCTCGATGCCCCGCTCGCCAAAGCCGCCCGGCACCAGGATGGCGTCCATGCCGGCCAGGCAACCGACGCCGTCGTTCTGCAGGGACTCGGCGTCGATGTAGTGCACCTTGACGCGGGTGCGGGTGTGGGCGGCGGCGTGGTCCAGCGCCTCGTTCAGCGACTTGTACGAATCGGCCAGATCGATGTACTTGCCGACCAGCGCGATGTCCACCGCCGCCGTCGGGTGTTCGAAATCGTGGATGTAGCGATCCCAGGATTCCAGGCGTGAGGTGCCCACCGGCAGATCCAGCCTGCGGGCCACGAAATCGTCCAGGCCCTGATCGTGATAGTGACGCGGAATCTTGTAGATGTTGTCCAGGTCCTCGGCCGAGATGACAGCCTCGCGCGGCACGTTGGTGAACATGGCGATCTTGCGCCGCTCCTCTTCCGGCAGTGGTTGCTCGGTGCGGCACAGCAGCGCATCCGGCCGGATACCGATGGCCTGAAGTTCCTTCACCGAATGCTGCGTGGGCTTGGTCTTGATCTCGCCACTGGCGCGCAGATACGGCACCAGGGTCAGATGCATGTAGAGCACGTCCGCGTGTGTCCGCTCCAGCCCCATCTGACGAATGGCTTCCAGAAACGGCAGCGACTCGATGTCGCCGACTGTGCCGCCGATCTCCACCAGGGCCACGTCGGCGTCGCCGGCACCCTCGACAATGCAGCGCTTGATCTCGTCGGTGACGTGCGGGATCACCTGCACCGTGCGGCCCAGGTACTCGCCGCGGCGCTCCTTGCGCAGCACCCGCTCGTATACCTGGCCGGCGGTGAAATTGTTGGGGCGGCGCATGGGCATGCGCGCAAAGCGCTCGTAATGTCCCAGATCGAGGTCGGTCTCCGCGCCGTCGGCGGTGACATAGACCTCGCCGTGCTGAAACGGACTCATGGTGCCCGGATCAACGTTCAGGTAAGGGTCGAGTTTGAGGAAGGTGACCTTCAGTCCTCGGGACTCCAGCAGCGCGCCGATCGACGCGGCAGCGATGCCCTTACCCAGCGAAGAGACCACGCCACCGGTAACGAAAATGTATTTCGGCATGCGCTCTTGGAGTGTCTGATAAAGCGGAATGAGGCGCGCAAAAAGTACCAGATGCAGCCTGGTACCTCAATCTATAAATTTCGCTATGTTCGACCGGCCCCGCATCACCGGGTGCTTTGTCGCTCATCCTCGCAATAGCTGTGGCTATTGCTGTGGTTCGCTTCGCGCACTCGGCGCGCGGATGCGTGTCTCGGCATGTACGCAAACTTATAGCTTGAGGTACTCGCAGCCTGTCGGATTTGGGGCTGATCTACTGCGCAGGAGGGAGGACGGTCCAAATTTCCCCGATTTTTCCTTACATGGAACCACCATGCGCGTCAAAATCGTGAAAATTTGTCCTCGTTCTCCCACCATGCTCGCTACGATCGCCCAAGTCCGACAGGCTGCTAGGCGGACAGTCGGCGCCGCCTGAATTGCTT
>NZ_JBFIII010000116.1 GCF_041601295.1 Immundisolibacter sp. | reverse complement strand
GGCATTGACGCCTTTATCGACAAACGGCCCCCCAACTGGCCTGCGGCCTGATCGGGCGGGGGCGGCACGTAGCCGTCCACTCGGCCCGTTCCTTGCCGTCGCCCGACGCGAGCGGATTCCATCCGCCCGGGAACCGCTGATTTATTCAGCGGCTCCCGCAGCGCAGGGACGCGCTGCAAAAATCTGTGGCTGTAAGTCACTGATTTTGTGAGTCATCGGAAAACCACGCTTTTCCGATGACGGGCGCTGACAAATCCAGGACGGATTTAGTCAGCGCTTCCCCAAGCGACCCTGGATCTGTTTCCGGGTTTTCTGTTCAGGGATGAACCTGGCTTCGTACGGTGGCGGATCGCTCGGCCACCGCAAATGGTTATGACGGAGACATCATGTCTGGACAGTTAATCAGGCTGGCCCTGCTGCTGGCCGCGTTTGGTGCCGCGCCCGCGCTGGCTTCCAACGCCTATGTGGACGAAGTCCTCCACGCGCTGGAGGGCAAGGGCCTGCTCTCCGCCCAGGATGTGCAGGACATCAAGCTCAAGGCCCGCGCCGCCGAGCGTCGGGAGCACGCGGCGGTGACACCGGCGGGTTCCGAATACCCGGCTGAAACACAGGCTGTACACAAGGTTGCCTCGGTACTGCCCAAGCCGCCAGAGGGCGTGCGCCTGTGGGGTCGCTTGCAGCCTCGCTACACCTACATTCCCGCCGGTGACCACCTGGATGGCACGGCATCGTTTACCTTTCGCCGCGCCCGCTTCGGTTTCAGGGGGCCGCTGAACGATGAATTCTTCGCCTACACCCAGTACGAGGCTGCCAACGAAACGCCGGCCCTGGCGAATGCCGAGAATCTGCTCGACGCCTGGATTCGCTACAACGTTTTCAGCGACAGCCTGGGCGACATCATCGTCGGTCAGCAGTTCATTACCGGGTACGGTCGGGGACCTCAATTGTCGGCCAGCGTGGAACGCAAGTTCCCGGAATTCCTGAGCCCCGGCACCGCTGGCAGGGCGCGCGGGCTGGCCATCGAGCGCGGCAAGTTCGGCGCGCCGGAGACTTTCACCGACGGGGCGTTCGGTGACCGCCTGCAATACGGCGTGGGCGTGTACAACGGGCCGGACCTGAGCACCAACAACGACAACAACGAGCTGCTTTACTCGGCGGTGATGGCGGTGACGCCGCTGGGCATGACGGTCCAGGACGAGTACGAAATCCGCGACCTGCCATTCAAATACCTGCTCGGCGTCGGTTATTCCTGGTCGCGCGACAGTGGCAGCCTGGACGCGCGCGTGCAGCGCGACCGCCTGGGTCGGCCAGTCACGCTGGACAACGCCTGGTGGCAGGCGTTCGGGGAATGGCACGCCCGGCGCTGGTTCGGCTGGGCCAGCTGGACGCAGTTCGTGTCACAGGAATCGGACGGTCTGCTGTCGCGCAGCGACGGGATACTGGACAGTCGCCTGCGCTCGCGTGCCTGGGCGGCTGGCGTGACCCGCACCTTCCCGCTAGCCAACCAGCGGCACTGGGCGCTTGGCCTGCAATACCAGCAGGTCGACAACGAACACCCGTCGCGTACCCGCTTCATGCGCGTGCTCACCGGCAGCTCGGCCGACGAGCTGGCCCGCGGCATGGATCACGGCCAAGCCATCCAGCTGATGGCGACCTACATCTTCAATCCCAACATCCGCCTGCTGAACGAGTACGCCTGGTTCGACGCCGACCACGGCATCGACTACGGCTCTCTGGTCAGCCAGTTGCAGGTGGATTTTTAGCAAAGCGCAGCGTCGGAGCCGCGTCTCGTCGCACCTCACATGCGCGATGTCGTTGCTCGGTAGTGCTGGCCATGGCGCTGAATGGTGCCCGGTGCGTGGGGTGTTCGCTGGTTCGCCGCCGCCGCCGGACGGACAGCGTTACTCCTGTTTTCCAAAACGCAGTTCAGCGATTGTTGGTCCAGGGAACGCGACGCGAAGTCTCTAAAAATTCCACTTGACCTATCAAAGTTTACATGGCAGGTTAACTACTGTATTTAGAGAATGCTATCGATCTGGCCCGAGACCCGCTCGCCAAAGTGGGCGCAATCGTGGTTCGGACTGGGCGTCAGCGCTGATTTTGAATACGCGATGCGTGGCCATGGGGAGACCAATGAGAATGGATCATTCAGTTGGCTGCGTGGACAGGCGCTTTCTTGGGCAGCGAAATATAGTCCGAGCTATTGCATGCGCATTCGTTGTGCTGATCTTTTGCGAGCCTTGGCGGTTTCAAATCTGAAGTGCAACACCTCACTCGGAGTAAGGTGCTGCCATGGAAACACAACGTTCGTATACGCAGCTGCGGCCCGAAGATCGGGTCGTCATCGCCGGCATGATGCGGCTGGGGGCCAGTGTGCGGGCCATGGCCCGCACACTGAAGCGCTCGCCATCGACTCTCAGCCGCGAGCTGGCCCGCAACCGCTCGCCCGATGCCGGCTATGCCAGTCAGGCCGCCCACGCGCGGCACACCGCCCGACGGGTCGCCGCCCGACCGCCGCGCAAGCTGGACCCGCACGCCGTGTTCTGGGGCGTGGTGCGCACGCTGCTGGACTGGAAATGGTCCCCGCAGCAGATTGCCGCTACCCTCAAGCGGGTCTACCCCGACCAGCCGGCCCAGCACGTGTCCCACGAGACCATCTACACGGCGATCTACGCCCAGCCGCGCGGGGAGCTGCGCCGCCAGCTGATCGCCTGCCTGCGCCACGGCCGCAGCACACGTCGGCCGCGCACCGGCGGCACCGACCGGCGCGGCCAGATCCCGGCGATGGTCAGCATTCACGTCAGACCGCCCGCGGTCGATGACCGCATCATGCCTGGCCCCTGGGAGGGCGACCTGATCAAAGGCGCCGGTAACGCCTCCGCGGTGGGCGTGCTGGTGGAGCGCACCAGTCGCCTGGTGCTGCTGGCCAGGATGGACGACGCCAGCGCCGCCTCGGCGCTGGCCGGCTTCACGGCCAAGCTGAACGCAATCGCCGCGCCGATGCGCCACAGCCTGACCTACGATCAAGGCAGGGAGATGGCCCGCCATCGCGACCTGACGCGCGCCACGCAGGTGCAGGTCTACTTCTGCGATCCGCACAGCCCGTGGCAGCGGGGCACCTGCGAGAACACCAACGGGCTGATCCGCCAATACCTGCCCAAGGGCACCGACCTGTCGGTGCATACGCAAGACGACCTGGATGCCATCGCCGACAGTCTCAACACACGCCCCCGCAAGATTCACCAGTGGCAAACGCCGTTGCAGGTCTTCGCCCAGGAACTGGCCAATACATACCCTGCCTCAACCTCGGTTCATTAAGCCAGTGTTGCACTTCGGATTTGAAACCGCCCTTCGTATGCTTACGTTGGTCAGCATTTTTATAACTCTGACGCTGAGGCGCTTCAGGGATGTCAGTCGGATGATCTTGGACCGGAATGGGGTAGTTGTGATGGTGTCGTCTCATGCACTAACGTGGCGTCACCTCCACCCGGGTGGAACGGTTGCCAGGGTTATAAGCGGAGTTGCATTCCATGGTGGTGCGCCGTTAGTACAAGTGCGTATGTTAGGCCTCTTACCCCCGTTACACCGTGCGATGGAGGAATGGATGTCACCACAGGGGTCTGCCAATCCTATGATTCCGCCAAAAACCTTGGTGCTCCAGATTCCTGTGCTGGCAATCCGATCAATCCCGCGATTGGCTATAAATTCCAGGTGGAAAACGATTATTCAAGCGTATCGTCGAGTCCGCTCAAGGTCGAAAGGTATTACGACAGCAGTGCGATTGCGCAAGGCACCGCCTTTGGCGCGCATTGGCGCCATTTCTATGCGCGTGGCTTGACGGTTTCGTCTGGTACCGAGGGTGAGATCGTGCATGCCCGGCGGGCGGACGGAAAGCAGTTTGATTTCTCCGCCGCCGGTGCGGAATGGACCGCCGATGCGGACATTCCCGAAACTCTGACGCGTCTGGTCGATTCCGGTGGCACCCCTAATTCCAGCGGCACCCCCATCGGTTGGCGAATCCGCACGCGTCACGATGAGACGGAAGACTACGATAACGACGGCCGGTTGCTCACTCTTGCCGATCGCGCGGGGCGGGTGCAGACGCTGGCTTACGACGCCGCCGGGCTGCTGACCAGCGTGACCGATGCGTTTGGCCGAGCGCTGGTCTTCTCTTATGACTCTGCTGATCAGATTGCCAGCGTGATCGACCCCGACGGCGGGGTGTTCACTTATGCCCATGATGGTATCGGCAATCTTACTTCTGTGACCTTCCCGGATGGGAGTCAGCGCACATATCTGTACAACGAATCTGCCCACACCCAAGGTGCCAATCTGCCCAATGCCCTGACTGGCATTGTTGACGAGAACGGTGCTCGGTTTGCCACCTACGAGTACGACACGCAAGGCCGGGCGGTTTCCACCGAGCACGCCGGCGGAGCGGATCGCACCCACGTGGCATACAACGCCGACGGTTCGCGCGCAATTACCGACGCACTGGGCACGACCAGCGTGCACCAGTTCGCCACGGTATTGGGCGTGGTCAAAAACACGGCCGTGTCGCAGCCATGCAGCGTATGCGGCGGCTCGGACTCATCCAGCAAGACTTACGACGCCAGCGGCAACGTCGCCTCGCGGCTCGATTTCAACAACAACCTGACCTGCTACACCCACGACCTGACCCGCAACCTCGAAACGGAACGTGTCGAAGGTCTCAGTGGATCGAGCTGTCCCGGAACCGCGGTGTCGGGCGTGACGCGCAGTATTCACACCGAGTGGCATCCGGATTTCCGGCTGCCGCAGCGCGTCGCCGAGCCCCAGCGCCGCATCACCTACACCTACGATGGCAGCGGCAACGTCGTGACCCGTACCGAGCAGGCCACTACCGACACCGACGGCAGCCAGGGTTTCGCCGCAACGCTGACCGGCACGCCTCGCGTGTGGACGTACACCTACAACGCGGACGGCCAGCTGCTCACCGAAAATGGGCCGCGCACGGATGTGTCGGATATAACGACCTACGCTTATTACACCAATGCCGGCGCCGGTCACGCGCGGGGGGACCTGCAGCAGACCAGCAACGCCCTGGGCCACGTAACGCAATACACTCAGTACGATCCCAGCGGCCGGCTGCTGGAGGCGGTCGACCCGAATGGTGCCATCAGCAGTTTCACGTATGACGCCCGTGGCCGGCTCAAGACGCGCACCGTGGCCGGCGCCGTCACCGCCTTTGACTATGACCCCGCCGGCAATCTGACGCAGGTGACCTGGCCGGACGCCAGTCACGTTGCTTACGGCTACGACCCAGCCCATCGCCTGACCACCATCACCGATAGCCTGGGCAATCGGGTGACCTACACGCTGGACGCGGCCGGCAATCGCCTGGGCGAGACCTGGAGCAACCCGGATGGCAGCCCGGTGCGCAGCCACACACGCGTATTCGATGCCCTCAGTCGCTTGCAGCAGGACATCGGCGCCGCCGGCCAGACCACCCAGTACGCCTATGACGCGCAAGGCAATCTGACCTCGCGCATTGACCCCAAGGGGCAAACCACCGCTTACGTCTACGACAGCCTCAACCGGCTGGGGCAGATGGTCGACCCGCTCGGCGGCACCAGCAGCACCAGCTACAACGGCCAGGCTCGGCCCAACATCGTCACCGCGCCCAACGGGGCGACCACAACCTATACCTATAACGGCTTGGGTGATCTGTTGAGCGAGCTAAGCCCGGACCGGGGCACCACCAACATGACTTACGACGCGGCCGGCAACCTGAAAACCCGGGTCGATGCGAGGGGGGTGACCCGGACCTATACCTATGATGCCCTGAACCGCCTCAAGAGCGAGACCGACAGCAGTGGTGGTTGGTATACATACACGTACGACAACGTGAACGGCTGCAGCAACGGCATCGGTCGGCTGTGCAAGGTGAACGACAGCGTGAGCACGGGGCAGAGATACACCGTTTTTGCCTATGACGTGCACGGCTGGGTAAGCAGCGAGACTCGCGTGCAGTCGGGGATCACATACATCACTCGTTACACCTACGATGCGGCGGGGCGCCAGCAAACAATCACCTACCCCACCGGGTTGGTGGTGGCCTACAGTCGGGACAGCGCCGGGCGCATCACCGCTATTACTGCGGATGGCAGTCCGATCGTCCAGTCGCTCACGTATGACGCCGCCGGCGCCCCACGCAGCCAGACCCTGGGCAACGGGCTCGTCGAAACCATCGATGTCGATCAGGACGGTCAGCGTACCGGGCACGCCATCGGCACCGGCGCCGTCGACGCGAGTCTTGGCTACGACCCCAATGGCAACATCGTCAGTCGCACCGGGCCTGCCGGCGTCAGCACCTACACCTACGATGCGCTGGATCGCCTAAGCGGCGAAGCCGGGCCGGTCAAGAACCAAAACTTCAGCTACGACGCCAACGGCAACCGCTTGAGCGACGCCAGTGGTGCCTACAGTTACCAGGCAGCCTCCAACCGTCTGAGCAGCATCCCCAGCGGGTCGGTGTCGGTGGATGCCGCGGGCAATGTCAACCGGGCGGCCACCAGTGTTTACCGTTATACCTACGACGGTGCGAGCCGGCTCGCCAACGCGACCGATGCCGGCGCGGCCGCCATCAGTTACAGCTATAACCACCTGAACCAACTGGTGCACCGGTTCGCGCATAAGACCAAATATGGGCAGTCAGTGGTCTACCACTACGACCGCGACGGCCACCTGCTTGCCGAAACCCGGCCGTCCAACGGCGAGCGGCGGCGCAGCTACGTGTGGCGTGACGACGTTCTGGTGGCCCAGATCGAGCACCAACCGAGCCAAACGGTCCTCTACATGGAGACTGATCACCTGGGCGCGGTGCGGGCGGCGCGCAGCAGTAGCGGGCAAGTCGTCTGGCGCTGGGACAGTGACGCCTTTGGCGCCCTCAAGCCGAACGAGGATCCGGACGGCGACGGGCAGAAAATCACCACGATAACCATGCGTTTCCCCGGCCAGATTGCCGACCGCCTGCACCCGGCAGTGTATAACTGGAACCGGTACTATGATCCGACCAGTGGGCGGTTTGTTAGCAGTGATCCGATTGGGCTGGATGGGGGGATTAATACGTATGGGTATGTGGGGGGGAATCCACTTGCTTGGGTAGATCCATCTGGACTGATCGAATGTGAATGGGTTTCGTTTGGGCCTAGAACCCGAACTGCCGGTCGTAGATGGGTTCCAGGAGAGATCGTTCGGAGGTACACCTGTCGCTTCAAACCCAAGCCGCAGATAAGCAATGAACCGTTAACACCGCAGTCGATGATCCGACCATTGACTTTACGGCCAGGTGCAGGTGGTATTCCATTGCCCTTAGATATCAATCCAGGTTTGGAATGTCCATATAGAGAAGAAAACACGGGTTATTACGAAGATATCAAGGAAGTTGTCGAGTACGGTTACTATCGGTGCAGGGATGGTTGCCGGACATTCAATCTATGGTCTCCTCCTCGGAAATTTCCTTAATGCAAGTGGCATTTTTTAATCGGACTATAATGTTCATCTTCCTAGGTGCCAGCATCCATCTCACTTGGGCAAATGGTGTATCCGAATACTGGGCGTCCTTGACATCGTCAGACCTTCAACGTGTTTGCTATTTTGAGCATGACGGAAGCGATTTCTCTGTGCTTCGTAGCCCAACAAGCATCATCACAGCGGAACGAGTCGC
>NZ_JBFIII010000115.1 GCF_041601295.1 Immundisolibacter sp. | reverse complement strand
GACAGGTGAAAAACTGCTCGTTGCCCTTGCGAGTGCGGCACAGGGTGGCGCCACGGTGGGCGCAGGCGTTCACAAACCCGCGCGCCTGGCCATCCTTGCCGCGCACGATGAACACCGGTTGGCGGCCCATGTGGGTGGCGAAGTAATCGCCGGCATTCGGAATCTGGCTTTCATGGCACACGAAGATCCAACTCGCCTCGTAGATGTGCTTCATCTCGAGGTCGAACAGCTCGGCGTCGGTGAACAGCCGTCGGCTGACCAGAAACGTGCCGTCCGCTGGTTGATCAACCACCAGTTCGTCGGGATTGAAGAAAGACTGTGTTTCGACGGGCTTGTTCATGGGAAACCTCCGGTGGGACGGGATTGCCTCAGCGCGCCCGGGTCAGCAACTGATGCCAACGCCGGTAGAAGCTGTGGAAGATATTCTCGTCGGCCCAGTTCGGACCAACCGAATGGGGACTGGCGCCGACCTTGCTGGCGGCGTCATCGGCGCCCATGGTCAGTCTGGCCAGACCTCGGTCAAGGTGCTGCAGGGTGCCGGCAAGGCCCTGGTTGCCCTCCTGGCAGGCCTCGAATTCGCTCAGGTCATCCGGCGTTGCCATGCCGGTGGCGTTGAAAAAATCCTCGTACTGGCGGACTCGGCGTGTGCGCGCCGAGGCACTTTCGCCCCTGGGCGCGACGCAAAAAATGGTGACCTCGGTCTTGTCCACCGCCAATGGCCGGAACACCCGGATCTGGGTCGACGTCTGGTCCATCAGGAACACATTCGGGAACAGGCCCAGGTTACGGCTGAAGTTAATCATCCACTGTGCCTGCACCGGTCCCAGGCGCTGTTCGATCTCGCCGCGGCGTTGCGCCAGGGGCCGGTCGTTGGCGCCTGGCACTTCGCCCCACAGCAGGGTATGGCCCATGCCAAGGTCGTACGTACCACTGGTCATCTTGGTGATGTCGCCGCCACCGACGATGGCCTTGACCTTGTCCTCCTTGCCCATCGCCATGCGCCGCTGGACCATGGCGACATAATTGGCGTGCACGCTGGTCACGTGGTAACCGTCAACGCCGTTTTCGGCTTGTAGCTTCCAGTTGGCGTTGTAGGTATAGGTGGAGCTGCCGCGCAGCACTTCGAGGCCGTCCGGCGACTGGTCGGCCATGAGGTCGATAAACGGCGTCGCGGCACCCAGATGCTCGGCCAGCGTCGGCACATCAGCGCTCAGTGAGCCGAACACAAAACCGCGGTAAGACTCCAACTTCGGAATTGCCGTCAGGTCGTGGGATTGGGCATCGAAGGCGGCCGGGTAGGCACCGCTGTCGTGATCCTTGATGTTCACGTTCTTGCCGGCGGTGTCGTACACCCAGCCGTGGTACGGACAGGTGAAAAACTGCTCGTTGCCCTTGCGAGTGCGGCACAGGGTGGCGCCACGGTGGGCGCAGGCGTTCACAAACCCGCGCGCCTGGCCATCCTTGCCGCGCACGATGAACACCGGCTGGCGGCCCATGTGGGTGGCGAAGTAATCGCCTGCGTTCGGGATCTGGCTCTCGTGGCACAGGTACAACCAGCTGGACTCGAAGATGTGTTTCATCTCCAGGTCGAACAGATCGGGATTCAGGTAGACGTCGCGATTTACGTCGAACACACCATCGGCGATGCGATCATCAATCCAGGTGTTGATCGTCTCGATTTTCATGTTCTTGCTCCGCTTGTAATGGCGGCCAGCTCTGTGTCCGGCATTGATCTCACGCTGCCACTGGCATTGGCTTGTCGTTGAGCCAGTCAGGCCAACCAGCCGCACGGTTGGCCGCTATCGCCAGCTCCCGTTCACGAGCGCTCGCGTGGTGGGTATCCCAGTGCTCCAGCAGCGGCCGGCCAATCATGCGCTCCCACAGCGGCGGCACCAGCGACAGCACGAAACAGGTCACGGCGCTGGGCATTTGTGGGGCGTCGGGCCGCGGCGTCAGGCGCCAGTAGGGACGGTCCGGATCGACGTGGTGCTGGGAGTGGGTGACGATCTCGAACGTCAGTGCCCGGCCCAGCGGCGTCAGATGGTTCCAGGCGTGGCGGTCCTCTATCGGCGTGCCGTCCTCGCGCACCAGCCCGTAGTGCTGGATGTAGCTGAAGATTTCCAGGATGAACAGACCCAGCGCCGACACCAGCATCAGCAGCAACAGGCCGGTGAATCCAGTGGCAAGGTAAAAGCCGCCCAGCAGCGCCGCATACATCAGAAGTCCCTGCAGGATGAGGTTCCCTGGCGACCAGAAGCCCAAGCCCAGTTTGCGCAGGCGCGCCAATTCGATCTGCCAGCTACGCCGATGCTGCCGGTAAGCGGCGCGAAACACGAAGTGGTAAACGGTCTCGCCGCGGTAAGGCGTTTCGGTGTCGTCCGGCGTGTCGGTATGGATGTGATGCACGTGCACGTGGGCCAGCGAGGCGTAGCCGGAGGCAAAGATTGTTCCGAGCGCGCTGCCGACAAACTTGCCCAGCCTGCTGTTGCTGTGAAACATCTCGTGCGCCGCCGGCAGGCCGCCCAAGGCGGTCATGAATGCCACCGACATGGCCGCGCCGAAGTAATCGATCGCCGTGAGGCCTTCGCTGGCAGTGCCGATGCGCCAGGCAAACAGTGCCCACAGCAGTCCAACTGGCAGCACCTGAAAATACAAAATAGCGTCGGCAAGCACCGGATGGGCGCCCTTGCGCATGCTGTGGTCCTTGCCCAGCAGGGGGTCTATCACCGCCACCACCAAAAATGCCGCGAAGCCCAGCCACACCCAGTGGCCACCCAGCCACAGGCCAGCAACCCCAAAGGCCACCAACACGGCGGGCGCCATATAACGCAGATAGTCCAACCTGGTCATCGTCATCCCTCTCCACAGCCAGGAAACGTTAACGCCGCGACCCGCTTATCGGGGAACGACTGGAATGACCACGCCGAACCGCTCCGGGTGGCTGGGGTCGATCTGAAACACCTTGCGGCGCTTGGCCGGGTCGATCGACAACGCCGGTTCCGTGTCACGCCAGGTGAAGCAACAGGCAGTGCAGTAGTGCACGGTCCAGATCACGGTACCGTTTTCCTTGCCCTGGTGTTCGACGCGGTTCTGATCGCCGCCGCAGCGTGGGCAGTTCAAGGCCATGTCAATTACCTCCCTGGAGGGCGCGGATGCGGGCGGCCAGGGCATCAATGGCCGGGCCGGACGGGGGGCTGACGATTTCCACGTCGCCACCGATGGGGTCCGGCGGCATGTGTGTGGTGGCGTCGATGATCAGGTGATGGCCCTTGCCGGGGTTCACCGCGGCCGGGTCGATCATGATCATGGCCATGTCGTTCAGGACCATGATGTCGCTGGCGCGGGTGCGCACTGACAGCGCCCACATGACCTGGTTCAGGTCGAACGGGTCCACGTCGGCGTCGACCATGATCAGGTTCTTCAGGTACATCAACCCGTGCGGCGTCGACAGCGCCCGCAGCGCAATGCTCTTGGCAAAGCCGGCGAAGCGGTTCTTGACCGAGATGATGCCGGTCAGGCCGTGCTGGTACAACGCGTTGACGGCCACCACTTCGGGGAATTCCTTCTTGAGCACCGCATAGATCGGCGCCGAGGTGTTCAGTCCGATCAGCGTGTCGTGCTCGGTCCAGCCACGGCCGATGTAGATGTTCTCGAAGATCGGGTTCTTGCGGTGCGAGACGGCCGTGACCTTGAACATCGGCGCCCGGCGCACGCCACTGTAGGAGCCCGGGAACTCGCCAAACGGACCCTCGAACTCGCGCCGGCCATGGATGTACTCGGCCTCGATGACGATCTCGGCGTGGGCCTGGATGTCCAGGCCATTGCCCGATTCGGTCAGTTCGATCGGTGAGCCCATCATGGCCGAGGCGTAGGCGTACTCGGACTCGTCGTAGCCGATGGGCGTGGCGGCAAACATGGCCATCGCCGGGTGGTTGCCCAGCATGACGGCGATCCTGAGCGGCTTGCCGGTTTCCTCGGCCGCCTGCATGTGGCGGCCCATGTCGTGGATGGGCACGCTCATCAGCGTGAACTCATCCGGCCCGTGCGGCTGGATGCGATAGATGCCGACGTTCTGCTTGCCGAAGTTGTCCGGGTCCAGCGGGTCACGGCTGACCACGTTGGCCTTGCCGATGTAGTAGCCGCCGTCGAAGTCGTTGATGCGGTACAGCGGCAGGATGTCGTACAGGTTGATATCGCGCTCGATACGCACCTCGTGCACCGGTGCCTGATCCGGCTTGACGCGCGGCAACTGGGCTTTGTCCGAGCCCCAGCGGCTGATGATGTCGTAGAACATTGCCTTGATGGTGGTGTTCTTCGGGTGCCCGAGCAGGATGGCAAGGTTGGCCCAGCTGCCGTGTACCCCGGTCACCAGGCGCTTGTCCGGATAGCCGCGAATCTTGTCGAACAGGATGGCGGGTGCGCCCGGCACGTCCTGCCCGGAGGCGACACAGATCTCGCGGATGTCCGGCTCCGGCATGATCGGGTCCGGCCAGGTGATGCACTGGTCGTGGCTCTCCAGCAAGTCCAGGAAATCGCGCAACGAGCGCACTGAGCTCGCCAGCTTGATCGGCAGATCCGAGAATTTGTTCATGGCGTGTCGCCTCCTGCGGTTGGTCTGCGGGTGATTAGTGGTGGCCGGGCGCGTCGGTCGGCAGCTGGATGGTCACCCACTTCCATTCCGTCATGGCGTCCAGATCACAGTCCGTGCCCTCGCGGCCAACGCCGCTCTGCCCGACGCCGCCGAACGGCACGTGCGGCTCGTCGTACAGGCTGGGCGCGTTGATATGCACCATGCCGGTGTGAATCCCGGACGCCGCCGTCAGCGCGCTGTTGATATTGCTGGTGTAGATGGCCGCCGACAGGCCGTAGGGCGTGTCGTTGGCCATGGCGAGGGCTTCTTCCAGCGTGTCGAACGGGTACAGCGATGTGACCGGGCCGAAGGTTTCCTCGTAGAACAGCGTCATGTCGGACGTGACGTCGGTCAGTACCGTCGGGGCGCACTGAAAGCCGCTGAACGTGCCGCCGGCCAGCAGGCGCGCGCCCTTGGCGGTGGCGTCCTCGATATGGGTCTTGACCCGGCTGCGCTGGCGGCCGGAAATGATGGGTCCCAGCGTGGTGCCTGGATCGCGCAGATCGCCGCCTTTCAGGCCCGCCGCGGCGCCAGCCAGGGCCTGCGAGAAGCGCTCGAAAATGCCGCGCTGGACCAGGATCCGTGACGAGGCCATGCAGGCCTGGCCCTGGTAGAAGAACGTGCCCATGGCGGCGGCGCGCACAGCGCCGGCCAGGTCGGCATCGTCCATGACGATCAGCGGGCTCTTGCCGCCCAGCTCCAGGGTGAATTTCTTGAGCTGTTTGGCGCAGATTTCCGCGATGTGCCGGCCGACCACCGACGAGCCGGTGAAGGTGACCGATTTGACCAGCGCATGGCCGGTCAGGGCGTCGCCAATCACGGCGCCATTACCCAATACCACGTTGAAGCTGCCAGCCGGAAAACCGGCCTCCTGGTACAGCTGCGCCACTCGCAGCGACAGCCGTGGCGCGTGTTCCGAAGGCAGGTTGACGAAGGTATTGCCGCAGGCCAGCGCCATGGCCGACTGCTTGATGACCTTGATCATCGGCACATTGAACGGCGTGATGCCGGCCACCACACCCAGCGGCTCGCGTAGGGACAGGCTCCAACGGTCCGCCGAGTCGGACGGCAAGGTCTGCCCGGTAATGCGCCGCGGCACGCCGGCCGCCGCGCGCAGCATGCCGATGGCGAACTGCACCTCGAAACCGGCTTTCATCAGTGGCGAGCCGACCTCGTCGATCAGGATGTCGACGAACTCCTGGCGGTCGCGCTCCAGCAGGGCCGCGGCTTTTTGCAGCAGTGCCTCGCGGTCCTTGGCAAGTAGTTTGCGAAAGGCCGGGAAGGCTTGCTCCGCCGCCTGCACGGCGCGCTCCACGTCCGCCGCGTTGCCGTCCGCGGCGCGTGCGTACAGGGAGTCATCCAACGGATTCAGGTTGTCGAAATAGGTGCCGCCTGACGGGGCGACAGCGGCTCCGCCGATCCAGTGGTCCAGCGTGACGGGGGTGTGTGATTGCGGAGCGTTCATGCGAATCCTTTCGTACTCAGGGTTGGCGTAAATAGGTGATGAGGGCGTCCAGTTCCTCATCGGTGATGTCGGTTGGTCGCAGCGGCGCCATTTCGATCAGGCCGCGGCGCACCACGTGTTTGACGTAGGTCGGGTCCAGATCCTGGCGACCTTTCAGCGGCGCCTTGTCCCAGCCGAGGCGGTCTGCAAGCACGCGCGTGCCGGGGCCCTCGGTGCCGGGTTTGTGGCAGCCTTCGCAGAACAGCTGCCAGGATTTTTCGCCGCTGCGCGGGCGGGCATCGATGCCGTCGGCTGCAGTTTCGGAGGCGGTAACGCCGACGCTTGCCACCAGCAGGATAAGTCCGAGCGTGCGCCGGATCATGCTTTTTCCTCCCGCATGTGTTTGGGCCAGATGCCCATCTTGCCGGGCGACAGGATGCCATTCGGATCCAGTGCATCCTTGAGTCGGTGATGCAGTTTCCAGAGTGCGCCGTCGTTCCAGTCGTAGGTGCCGGCGATCTGATCCATGAATGCCAGGTGCGTGCGGTACTCGCCGTAACCGGCCTTGGCTGCCTCGTCTATCAACACGCCGAACAATTCGTGCGCGCGCTTCCTCTCGGCCTCGTCGCTGCGGTTGAAAATCAGCTGGAATACGTGGTGCATGTCGCGCCAGCCGACTGCGAACTCGCCGATGTAATCGAAACCGTACTCATGGGCGCGGGTCTTGATCATCTCGTATTGCTTGACCGCGTCCTCGCCGCGCGTGGGCGAGATGGGCGAGAAGTCGATGTGCGCACCACCGTTGACCCAGTTGACGATGTTGAATTCGGTCATGTTGGGGATGCCGCGCATCAGCTTGACGCGGTAATCCCACGACGGGTCGCCCTTGCGGTCCCCGTCGAAGTAGAACTTGGCGCCCGGGATACTGCCCAGAGCGTCGCGCACCAGCTTGAAGCTGTTATCCATCATCGGTTTAGGCCCGTACAGGGCGGCGTAAAAATTCCACATGCCGAGCTTGTGGTCACTGGCAATTTTCTTGAGCGTGCTGTCCGGAAGCGGCCCCTTGGCGGTCGAGTACTGCGCCTTGGTGGTCTTGACCGCGGCTTCCCACAACAGGCCCACCGTGAAGGCGCCGTTGGGGATCACCATATTGACCTTTAGCGGCCTCACCGCTTCGGTGATGGCGAACAGGTCGTCCTCGTTCGGGTAAGTAATCATGAACGGCATGTAGCCGGGGGGCTCTGGCATCAGCCACATCCCCATCTTGGTGACGATGCCAAGGTTGGACTGGGTGAAGATGCCATCGAGCACCGGCCCAAAGCCGTACTGAAACAGCTGCCAGCACTGCGTGCCCGGCAGCGAACCCTGGCCGGTGCGCAGCACCGTGCCATCGGCCAGCACCACCTCCATGCCGCAATGCATCATGTAGTGGTCGCCGTAAGGCGTGTAACCAACGCCGTGCTCCAGGGTATTACCCAGGACGCTGCCCCAGCCTGGCGCAGCCGGGTCGATCCATAGCTTGTAGCCTTTTTTCTGGATGTACTCGTACAGCTGAAAATAGGTGACGCCGGGTTCGACCAGCGCGTAGGCGAACTCTTCGTTCACCTCGATGATGCGATTCATGCGCTTCAAATCGACTACCACGTAGCCGGATTTG
>NZ_JBFIII010000114.1 GCF_041601295.1 Immundisolibacter sp. | reverse complement strand
TTACTCAATCACCTTGACGACGACACCGGCGCCCACGGTACGGCCACCTTCGCGGATCGCAAACCGCAGGCCGTCATCCATCGCAATCGGCGTGATCAGCGACACCTGCAGGTTCACATTGTCCCCCGGCATCACCATCTCGGTGCCCGCCGGCAACTCGCAGCTGCCGGTCACATCCGTGGTACGGAAGTAAAACTGTGGCCGGTAGCCCTTGAAGAACGGGGTGTGTCGCCCGCCCTCTTCCTTGGACAGCACGTACACCTCAGCCTCGAATTTGGTATGCGGGGTGATCGAGCCGGGCTTGCACAGCACCTGGCCTCGCTCTACCTCGTCCCGCTTGGTGCCCCGCAGCAGCACGCCCACGTTGTCGCCCGCCTGTCCCTGGTCCAGCAGCTTGCGGAACATCTCAACGCCGGTGCAGGTGGTCTTCAGGGTCGCCTTCATGCCGACGATTTCAATCTCGTCGCCGACCTTGACAATGCCCCGCTCAATGCGCCCGGTCACCACCGTGCCCCGACCGGAGATCGAGAACACGTCCTCGACCGGCATCAGGTAGGCACCATCAATGGCACGCTCCGGCTGCGGGATGTAGGTGTCAACGGCCTCGACCAGTTTCAGGATCGCCGGTACGCCAATGTCGCTCTGATCGCCCTCCAGCGCCTTCAGGGCACTGCCGGTAATGATCGGTGTGTCGTCGCCCGGGAAGCCGTACTGGGTCAGCAACTCGCGCACTTCCATCTCGACCAGTTCAAGCAGTTCCGGGTCGTCGACCATGTCCGCCTTGTTCAGGAACACGACGATGTACGGCACGCCCACCTGACGCGCCAGCAGGATGTGCTCGCGGGTCTGCGGCATCGGGCCGTCGGCCGCCGACACCACCAGAATCGCGCCGTCCATCTGCGCGGCGCCGGTGATCATGTTCTTCACGTAATCGGCGTGACCGGGGCAATCGACGTGCGCGTAGTGGCGGTTCGGCGACTCGTACTCAACGTGCGCCGTCGCAATGGTGATGCCACGGGCGCGCTCTTCCGGGGCGTTGTCAATCTGGTCGTAGGCCTTGAACTCGCCCCCGAAACGCTCCGCACCAATCTTGGTCAACGCCGCCGTCAGCGTCGTCTTCCCATGATCCACGTGACCTATCGTCCCCACGTTCACGTGCGGCTTGGTACGCTCAAATTTGGCCTTCGACATGACTAAATCACCCTTCGTTTTACTGACTGGTCCGACGGACGCTTATTGGTTGATGACTTTCTGGGCAACGCTGTTCGGCGCTTCCATATACTTCCCGAATTCCATCGAGTACGTGGCTCGGCCCTGAGTCGCCGAGCGCATGTCGGTGGCGTAGCCAAACATCTCGGCCAATGGCACTTCGGCCCGAATGACCTTGCCTGACGGCGAGTCATCCATGCCCAGAATCACGCCACGACGCCGATTCAGGTCGCCAACCACATCACCCATGTAGTCTTCCGGGGTGACCACTTCAACCTTCATGATTGGCTCAAGCAGAACCGGGTTGGCCTTGCGGGCGCCTTCCTTGAAGGCCATGGAGCCGGCAATCTTGAACGCCATTTCGTTCGAATCGACGTCGTGATAGGAGCCGTCGAACAGCGTCACCTTAACGTCGACCACGGGGTAGCCGGCTACTATGCCGTTTCCGAGCGTTTCCTGCACGCCCTTGTCCACTGCCGGGATGTATTCGCGCGGCACCACGCCACCGACGATGCCGTTCACAAACTCATAGCCCTCGCCTGCCTCGCGCGGTTCTATGCGCAGCCAGACGTGGCCGAACTGACCACGACCGCCGGTCTGGCGAATGAAGCGACCTTCCTGTTCCACCGACTTGCGAATGGTTTCGCGGTAGGCAACCTGTGGGGCGCCGACGTTGGCTTCGACCTTGAATTCGCGCCGCATGCGGTCGACGATGATCTCAAGATGCAACTCGCCCATGCCCGAGATGATGGTTTGCCCAGATTCCTCGTCGGTATGGACACGAAATGAGGGGTCTTCCTGGGCCAGCTTTTGCAGCGCTATGCCCATCTTCTCCTGGTCGCTCTTGGTCTTGGGCTCCACCGCGACGGAAATGACTGGCTCGGGGAACTCCATCCGCTCAAGCGTGATGACCTTCTTCTCGCTGCACAGCGTGTCGCCCGTGGTAACGTCCTTCAGGCCCACTGCGGCGGCGATGTCACCGGCGCGCACTTCCCGAATTTCCTCGCGGCTGTTGGCATGCATCTGCAACAAACGTCCGACGCGTTCACGCTTGCTCTTGACCGGGTTGAACACGCCGTCGCCGGAATTGAGCACACCCGAATAAACACGGAAAAAAGTCAGCGTGCCCACAAACGGATCGGTCGCGATCTTGAATGCCAGCGCCGAGAACGGCTCTTCGTCGGCGGCGCGACGGGTATCGTCGTTGTCCCGATCATCAAGACCTTTTACTGGAGGCCGGTCGATCGGCGAGGGCATCAGCTCGATCACCGCGTCCAGCATTGCCTGCACGCCTTTATTCTTGAAGGCGGAGCCGCACAGCATGGGAACGATCTCGCTGCGCAGCAAGCGGGATCGCAGGCCACGTTTGATCTCGTCTACAGACAACTCGCCGGTTTCGAGGTAGCGCTCCATCAGCTCCTCGTCGCCTTCGGCCGCAGCTTCGATCATCTTCTCGCGCCACTCGTGACAGGCATCGGCCATACTGGCTGGGACGTCTTGGGCCTCATACGTCATGCCCTGGGTGCTTTCGTCCCAGATGATGGCGCGCATGCCGATCAGGTCGACCACGCCCTGGAAATTTTCTTCAGCACCTATCGGCAACTGGATCGGCACTGGGTTCGCGCCCAGTCGCTCGCGTACCTGCTTCACCACGCGCAGGAAGTCAGCGCCCGAGCGATCCATCTTGTTGACGAAGGCCAGACGCGGCACGCCGTATTTATTCGCCTGCCGCCAGACAGTCTCGGACTGGGGTTCAACGCCACCCACTGAACAGAACACCGCGACGGCGCCATCCAGGACGCGCAGCGAGCGCTCTACTTCAATCGTGAAATCAACATGCCCTGGGGTGTCGATGATATTGACACGGTGCTGCTCGAACTGCTTGTCCATACCCTGCCAGAAGCAGGTGGTGGCCGCAGACGTTATGGTGATGCCGCGCTCCTGCTCCTGCTCCATCCAGTCCATCACAGCCGCGCCGTCATGCACCTCGCCCATTTTGTGGGACACACCGGTGTAGAACAGGATGCGCTCTGTGGTTGTCGTCTTGCCGGCATCAATGTGGGCCATGATGCCGATATTGCGGTATCGCTCGATCGGGGTTGCGCGCACGACTGTCTACTCTGTCGGATTCAGGCCATTAACCGGGGCTCAGCCGCGGTCACCAGCGATAGTGGGAAAAGGCCTTGTTGGCTTCCGCCATACGGTGGGTATCTTCACGCTTCTTGACTGCGGCGCCACGGTTCTCGGCGGCATCGCCGATCTCGCCTGCCAGACGCAGGGCCATCGATTTTTCACCGCGCTTGCGGGCCGCGTCCATCAGCCAACGCATGGCCAGGGCCTGCTGACGCGCCGGACGCACTTCAGTTGGCACCTGGTAATTGGCGCCACCGACGCGACGGGACTTCACTTCCACCAAGGGGCCGATATTGACCAGTGCCTGACGCATCTTGCCCACCGGATCGCCACCGGCCTTGTCGCCCAGCCGCTCAAGGGCACCGTAGACGATAGACTCAGCCACCGACTTTTTGCCGTCATGCATGATCACGTTGATCAACTTGGCCAGCACCTTGTCACCGAACTTGGGGTCCGGAAGGATGTCGCGCTTGGCTGCAACTCTTCTTCTCGACATGCGGGCAGGTCTCTATATAACGGTAGGAGAAGATGCCCCGCGCCACCAACGGCGGGAGCCCCTCGAATCAATTAGGACTTGGGACGCTTGGCGCCGTACTTGGAACGCCCCTGGCGACGGTCTTTGACGCCAGTGGTATCCAGCGTGCCGCGCACCGTGTGATACCGCACACCGGGCAGATCCTTGACGCGGCCGCCGCGTATCAGGACCACCGAATGCTCCTGCAGGTTGTGCCCCTCGCCACCGATGTAGGTGGTGACCTCAAAACCGTTGGTCAGTCGCACGCGCGCGACCTTGCGCAGCGCCGAGTTCGGCTTCTTGGGCGTGGTGGTGTAGACACGCGTACACACGCCACGCTTCTGCGGACAGGCCTCAAGGGCGGGCACCGCGGACTTCTTGCGCGGTTGTACCCGCGGCTTGCGGACGAGCTGATTGATCGTCGCCATGGAATTTCCTGGTCACAAATAAATAGACAGGCCGGGGCAAAGGCCCCGACCTGTCAGGGGAGCGGGATTCTAGGGATCGGCCCTTAGACTGTCAACCCAAATGCCGCTGTAAGTCAGTACCCGGCTGCATTGCACCGCATACCGAAACCACCAAACCCAGCCTACAGCGGCCTGTCCGCCTGATCCGCTGCAGTGGGTAAAAATTCGCTAGTCACAGCCCGCGAAGCCGACATGCAAAAGCTGCGCGGGCAACGTTCAGGGCGCCGCCGCCTGCTGGGTCGTGGTTTGGTCTTCGGCCGCGCCTTCCGCAGTGCCTGCGTCGGCCTGTGCGGCCGGCTCGTTCCAAAGCTCGGCGAACTGCTCAAGGTCGGTGTGACCCCGGCGGCGACGTTCCTGGTGATAAGCAAAGCCGGTCCCGGCCGGAATCAGGCGACCCACAATCACGTTCTCCTTCAAGCCCCGCAGTTCGTCACGCTTGCCACTGACCGCGGCTTCGGTCAGCACACGTGTGGTCTCCTGGAATGACGCAGCCGAGATGAACGACTCGGTAGCCAGCGAGGCCTTGGTAATTCCAAGCAGCACGGACTCATACTGGGCCGCCTGTTTGCCCTTGCCAACCAAATCATCATTGGCCACCCACACCGCACAACGCTCGGCCTGTTCGCCCTTGAGGAACTTGGAGTCGCCCGGATCACTGATCTCGACCCGGCGCAGCATCTGGCGCACGATCACCTCAATGTGCTTGTCGTTGATCCTGACGCCCTGCAAGCGGTAGACCTCCTGCACCTCATTGACGACGAAACGGGTCAACTCCTCCACCCCCAACAGGCGCAGGATGTCGTGCGGCACAGGCGAGCCATCGGCAATGATTTCACCGCGGCTGACGTGTTCGCCTTCGAACACCGTGATGTGGTGGTACTTGGGGGTCAGATACTCGTGCTGCACCGCTTGGTCATCGGTAATGACCAGCCGCTGCTTGCCCTTGGTTTCCTTGCCGAACGACACGATGCCGGTTTGCTCGGCCATGATCGCCGGATCCTTGGGCCGGCGTGCCTCGAACAAATCCGCCACCCGCGGCAGACCGCCGGTGATATCGCGCGTCTTGGACGTTTCCTGCGGAATACGCGCCAGCACTTCGCCTACTCCGACCTCGGCCCGATCGCCCAACGTGATGATGGCGCCAGCTGGCAGGAAATAACGGGCCGGAATGTCGGTGCCTGGCAGCATCTTGTCCTCACCGGCATCGTCCACCAGCTTGATCATCGGCCGCAGATCACGACCCGCCATACCCCGCTGCTTGGTGTCGGTCACGACGATGTTGGACAGACCCGTGGCCTCATCAACTTCGCTGACCGTGGTAACACCTTCCACCACGTCCACCAACTGGACCCGCCCCTGCACTTCGGTAACGATGGGGTGGGTATGCGGATCCCAGGTGGCGACCACCTGGCCGGTTTCAACGATCTGCTCCTCCCCGGCCGTCACCACGGCGCCATAAGGCAGCTTGTGGCGCTCACGCTCACGACCATGCTCGTCGATAACCACCAGTTCGCCCGAACGCGATACCGACACGCGGTTGCCACTGGTCTGGAACACCACTTTTACGTTGTCCAGACGAATGGTGCCGCGCGTGCGAACCTGGACACTGTTAAGCGCCACCGCGCGCGAAACCGCACCACCGATGTGGAAGGTACGCATGGTCAGCTGGGTTCCGGGCTCACCGATCGATTGGGCCGCGATGACGCCTACGGCCTCACCGATGTTGACCTGATGTCCACGCGCCAGGTCACGCCCGTAACACTTGGCACATACGCCAAAGCGCGTCTGGCAGGTAATGACTGAACGCACTTTCACGGCGTCCACGCCGGCCGCCTCAACCCGGGCAACTACCTCCTCCGTAAGCAGAGTGCCGGCCTCGACCAGCACATCGTCGAGGCCCGGCAGCAGGACGTCCTGCGCCACGGTGCGACCCAGGATGCGATCGCGAAGCGGTTCGATGACATCGCCACCGGAAATCACAGCACCCAGCTGCATGCCGTCCTCGGTGCCACAGTCGTCTTCGGTGATGACCAGATCCTGGGCCACGTCCACCAGGCGGCGGGTGAGGTAGCCGGAGTTGGCGGTCTTGAGCGCCGTATCAGCCAGGCCCTTACGGGCACCATGGGTGGAGATGAAGTACTGAATAACGTTAAGGCCTTCACGGAAGTTGGCCGTGATCGGCGTTTCGATGATCGAGCCATCGGGCTTGGCCATCAGGCCGCGCATGCCGGCCAGCTGGCGAATCTGCGCCGCGCTGCCCCGCGCCCCGGAGTCCGCCATGATGTAGATGGAATTGAATGACGGCTGGGTGACGGAGTTGCCGTCCCGATCGATCACGGTCTCGTGACCGAGCTTCTGCATCATGGCCGCGGCCACCTGGTCGTTGGCATGCGACCAGATATCGACCACTTTGTTGTAGCGCTCGCCGTCCGTCACCAGACCGGACGCGTACTGCTGGGCGATTTCTTTCACTTCCCCTTCGGCGCGGGCAATGATGCCGGCCTTCTCGTCCGGGGTGACCATGTCGTCCACGCAAATGGACGCGCCCGAACGGCTTGCGTAGTGGTAACCGGTATACATGAGCTGGTCTGCAAAGACCACGGTCGCCTTCAGGCCGACCTTGCGGTAGCAGTCATTGATCAGGCGTGAGATGACTTTCTTGTCAAGCGCCCGGTTGATCAACTCGAACGGCATCCCGGCGGGCAGCACTTGCGACAGGATGGCCCGACCTATGGTGGTGTCCAGCAGACGAGTACGAGTCTCGATCTCGCCCTGGTCATCGAACTGGCTGTCGGTGATACGCACCTTGACACGCGCTTGCAGATCGACGGTGCCTGCGTCGTAGGCCCGCTTGGCTTCGGCCGCATCGGCGTAGGCCCGACCTTCACCGCGCGCATTGATCCGATCGCGCGACATGTAATACAGACCAAGCACGACGTCCTGGGTTGGCACGATCACCGGATCGCCGTTCGCGGGCGACAGGATGTTGTTGGTCGACATCATCAGCGCGCGGGCTTCGAGCTGGGCTTCCAGCGACAGCGGCACATGCACCGCCATCTGGTCACCGTCGAAGTCGGCGTTGAACGCCGTGCACACCAGCGGATGCAGCTGGATGGCCTTGCCCTCTACCAGTACCGGTTCGAACGCCTGGATGCCCAGGCGGTGCAGGGTCGGGGCGCGATTCAGCAGCACCGGATGCTCGCGGATAACCTCCTCGAGCACGTCCCAGACTTCCGGGCCACCCTTCTCGACCAGCTTCTTGGCCGCCTTGATGGTGGTGGCCAGGCCGCGCCGTTCGAGCTTGCCGAACACGAACGGCTTGAACAGTTCAAGCGCCATCTTCTTGGGCAGCCCGCATTGGTGCAGCTTCAGCTGGGGGCCGACCACGATCACCGAGCGACCCGAGTAATCGACGCGCTT
>NZ_JBFIII010000113.1 GCF_041601295.1 Immundisolibacter sp. | reverse complement strand
CTGCCACAGCGTGGCAGACGGCTCGGCGCGGTTGAGGGTATAGAAGTGAATGCCGGGCACGCCGCCATCCAACAAGCGCCGGCACAGCGTCAGGGTTACGTCCAGCCCAAAGGCGCGCAGGCTGCCCAGATCATCGCCGAAATCCTCCAGCCGGCGCGCCAGCCAGCGCGGGATTTCCGCGCCACAGGCAGCGGAGAAACGGGCAAGCTGGGTGTAGTTGGTGATGGGCATCACGCCCGGCACGATGGGCACCGTGACGCCGGCCGCCGCCGCCGCCTCGCGGAAGCGGAAATAGGCGTCGGCGTTGAAGAAATACTGCGTAATCGCACCGTCGGCACCGGCCCGGACCTTGCGCACGAAAGCGTCCATGTCCGCGCGGGCGCTTTTTGCCTGCGGGTGCACTTCCGGGTAGGCGGCCACTTCCAGGTGAAACCAGTCACCGGTCTCGCGGCGGATGAAGGCCACCAGGTCACTGGCGTAGCGAAACTCGCCCGGCGTATCGCCCATCCCGGACGGCACATCGCCGCGCAGCGCCACCAGCCGGCGGATGCCGAGCCCACGGTAGCCATCCAGCAGCTCGCGGATACTGCTGGCGCTGGCACCGACGCAGGAGATGTGCGGCGCCACCGGAGCCTGTTGCTCGGCTTGGATAGCGCTGACCGTATCCAGGGTCAGGTCACGCGTGCTACCACCCGCGCCAAAGGTGACCGACACATAGGCCGGGTCCAGTGCCAGCAGTACCCGCCGGGCCTCGATAAAGCGCGCCGCGGCCTCGTCGCTGCGCGGCGGGAAGAACTCGAAGCTGAAGCTGCGCTCGCTACCCACGGCGGGCCTCAGTACCGGTAATGATCGGGCTTGAACGGCCCCTGCTGGGACAGGCCCAGGTACGCCGCCTGCTTGTCGGTCAGGCGCGTCACACGGGCGCCGATGCGCGCCAGGTGCAGGGTGGCGACTTTCTCGTCCAGGTGCTTGGGCAGCACATAGACCTGCTTTTGATAGCGCTCGCCGTGGCCGAACAGCTCGATCTGTGCCAGCACCTGGTTGGTGAAGGAGTTGGACATCACGAAGCTCGGGTGGCCGGTGGCGCAGCCCAGGTTCACCAGCCGCCCTTCGGCCAGCAGGATGATGCGTTTGCCGTCCGGGAAGATGATGTGATCCACCTGCGGCTTGATGTTCTCCCAGCGGTACTGGCGCAGGGCGGCAACCTCGATTTCGGAATCGAAGTGGCCGATGTTGCACACGATCGCCTGCGTCTTCATGGCCGCCATGTGGTCGTGGGTGATGACGTCCAGGTTGCCGGTGGCGGTGACAAAGATGTCCGCCAGCGGCGCGGCCTCGTCCATGGTCACCACGCGGTAGCCTTCCATGGCCGCCTGCAGGGCGCAGATGGGGTCGATCTCGGTCACCATGACGGTGGCGCCCAGGCCCCGCAGGGACTGCGCGCAGCCCTTGCCGACGTCGCCGTAGCCGGCCACCACGGCGATCTTGCCGGCGATCATCACGTCCGTGGCGCGCTTGATGCCGTCCACCAGTGACTCGCGGCAGCCGTACAGGTTGTCGAACTTGCTCTTGGTGACCGAGTCGTTGACGTTGATGGCCGGGAACGGCAGCTGGCCGTCGGCGGCCATCTGGTACAGGCGCTTCACGCCGGTGGTGGTTTCTTCCGTCACGCCGCGGATGCCGGCCAGCTGCTTGCTGTACCAGCCCGGCTGGCTGGCGATGCGCTCGCGGATGGACTTGTAGAGGGCTACTTCCTCGTCGTTCTCGGGCTTGGCGATGACGCTGGCGTCCTGCTCGGCGCGGGCGCCCAGAATCAGCAACAGCGTGGCGTCGCCGCCGTCGTCCAGGATCATGTTGGCGCCGCCTTCAAAGTCGAAGATGCGGTGCGTGTAGGCCCAGTATTCGTCCAGCGTCTCGCCCTTGGTGGCGAATACCGGCGTGCCGGTGGCGGCAATGGCCGCCGCGGCGTGATCCTGGGTCGAGAAGATATTGCAGGACGCCCAGCGCACATCGGCGCCCAGCGCCTGCAGGGTCTCGATCAGCACCGCTGTCTGGATGGTCATGTGCAGGGAACCTGCAACGCGCGCGCCGGCCAGGGGCTTGGCTGCGGCGTATTCGTCACGGGTGGCCATCAGGCCGGGCATTTCGCTCTCGGCGATGGCGATTTCCTTGCGCCCCCAGTCGGCCAGGGCGAGGTCGGCGACGTGGAAATCGTGCGGTTTCTGGATGGCGTTCACGCGGTCACTCCTTATTCGGACGACCGGGCGGAGCGATGTCGATGAAAAGCTCGCACCGGCCGCGGGTCACGGGGGTAACGAGCGCGGTTGGACGACCTGAGCCTGGCGGGGATTCCGTTGCAGCGCTCCTCAGGTGGACGGCATTCTAACCGTCGGCGCCGGCCGCGTCAGCCGCCGTCCTGTAATACCAATGACCGCTGGTACCCTTGCCCGGCCCGCCATCCACCCACGCCCGCCCGGTGACAACCGCTCCTCAGACCCGCTTCGTCGACAGCATCAAGGTGGTTCCCGCCGCGACGTGGAACGGCCTCGACCTGGCCGGCAACCCGTTTTTGCGGCATGAATTCTTGCTGGCGCTGGAGGAATCCGGCTGCGTGGATGGCCGCAGCGGCTGGACCAGCCAACACTTGCTGATCGAAACCGCCGGCCGCCTGCTGGCGGCGGCACCGGTTTACGTGAAGCAGCATTCCTACGGCGAGTACGTGTTCGACTGGGCCTGGGCCAACGCCTACCAGCGCGCCGGCCTGCGCTATTACCCGAAGCTGGTTGTCGGGGTGCCGTTCACGCCGGTGACCGGGCCACGCCTGCTGCTGGCACCGGGCGCTGATGAATCGGCCCTCATGACCACGGCCGGCGAGGCGCTGATTGCCCATGCCCAGCTGCTGCAGGCCTCATCGGTGCATTGGCTGTTTCCCTCCACCAAGCAGGCAGACCGCTTGCAAGGCGGGCAGTGGTTGCGACGCAGCGGTCATCAGTTTCATTGGGAGAACCGTGGCTACGGCAGCTTCGACGATTATCTGGCCGCGCTGACCGCCGAGAAGCGCAAGAAGGTCCGCCGCGAGCGCCGTCAGGTGGCCGAGGCTGGCATCCGCGTCGGGGTGGTACCTGGCAGCGAGGCTGGCGCAGATGCATGGGCGGCAATGTATGGGTTTTACCGGACCACCGTCGCCCGCCACGGGGCGATTCCGTATCTGACCGAGGCGTTTTTTCAGCGCCTGGGCGAAACGCTGGCGGACTGCACCGTATTGTTGATGGCGGTGCGCGATGGCCGCTATGTGGCTGGCGCACTTAACCTGCAAGGCGCAGACGCGCTGTATGGGCGGTACTGGGGCTGCCATGCCGATTATCACAGCCTGCATTTCGAGACCTGTTATTACCGCGCCATCGAGCACTGCATCGACAGCGGCCTGGCGCGTTTCGAGGCCGGCGCCCAGGGCGAGCACAAGCTCAGTCGCGGGTTTCTGCCAGTCGAAACCCATTCGCTGCACTGGCTGGCCGAGCCGCGTTTTGCCGACGCCGTTGCCGACTACCTGGCCGAGGAAACCGGCGAACTGGAGCGTTACCGCGACTTGCTGGCCGAGCACTCGCCGTTTCGCCGCGCAGAGTCTTGACCGGGCCGCGACTGTACTGGGTGCGCGAGGGCCACTGGCGGCTGGGCTGGCCGCCGGCGGAGCAGGCTTGCGAAGAACCGAACGGCCTGCTGGCGGCCGGTGGCGATCTTGAGGCGACCACCCTGATCGACGCCTACCGACGTGGCGTGTTCCCCTGGTTCAGCGAGGGTGATCCGATCCTGTGGTGGACGCCGCAGCCGCGCGCGGTGCTGTGGCCACAGAATTTCGAACCGGCGCGCAGCTTGCGCAGGCGACTGGCGCGCGGCGACTACCGGGTCGGCTTCGACACCGCTTTCGCGGCAGTGGTCAACGCCTGCGCCGCGCCGCGCGAGGGCGCGGTCGGCACCTGGATTACGCCCGCCATGGCGGCGGCATACGCTGCCCTGCACCGGCTTGGCTATGCGCACAGCGTCGAAGCCTGGCAGGACGGTGACCTGGTCGGCGGTCTGTATGGGGTCGCTCTGGGCAAGGTGTTTTTCGGCGAATCCATGTTCAGCCGGCGCACGGATGCTTCCAAGGTCGCATTTGCCCATCTGGTGCGGTATTTGCGAGAACATGACTATCAGCTCATCGATTGCCAGTTGGCTTCCGATCACCTGACTAGCCTCGGCGCCGTAGACATGCCACGCGTCGAGTTCTTAAGATTGCTGGAGCAATACGCTCAAGCACCTGACGCTCGCGGACCCTGGCACGTCGATGATGATCTTTAACACCCGTTTCGGGCGGCTGTTTTTCTTCTCAACCGAACCGCAAACCTGCAGCTACCTGCCGGACCGCGAGGCGGTGATGCTGTTCGCCGACCCGAACAAGGTCATCGACACCGATACCTACGCGCGGCTGATTGAGTATGGCTTTCGGCGCAGCGGCGACAACGTCTACCGGCCGCACTGCCGCGGCTGCAACGCCTGTATCCCGGTACGCATCCCGGTCGCCGAGTTCACGCCCGACCGCGCGCAGCGCCGCGCCTGGCGTGATAACCAGGATCTCACGGTCACCCTGACCAAGACCGAGTTCGGGCTGCAGCACATCGACATCTACCATCGCTACCAGGTGGCGCGCCACGACGGTCGCGTCGGCGAACGCGACTCCCGCGAGCAACTCGAATTCCTGCGCAGCCGCTTCATCAACACGTCCAGCCTCGAATACCACCTGGACGACCGGCTGGTGATGGTCAGCGTCATCGACCAGTTGCCGCAGGGCCTGTCGGCCGTGTACACGTTTTACGAAACCGGCGATCCGGACATCTCCCGGCGCAGCCTGGGCACCTTTGGCGTGCTGCGGCTGATCGAGGAATGCCGCCAGCGCGACCTGCCCTGGCTATACCTTGGCTACTGGATCGCCGAGTCCGACAAGATGAGCTACAAGAGCCGCTACCGGCCGTTGCACGCCTACCGCGATGGCCGCTGGGAACTGGTCGACCTGACGGCAAAGGAACCGGCCGAGGGCACTCAAACCCTGTAAAAATCCATTACGTCGCGAATCAGGTCGTTGGCGACAATGATCTTCTTGGCCGCAATCTTGAGCCCGCCGGCCACCGGCCGCAGTCGGTGCTCGTAATGGCAGTAGAAGTTATCGATGGTCTTGTGCCGGTAGCTCATGGTCTGGCAGTTGGCATAAACCATGATGTCACCGTTGGCCTGCGGTTCCACCAGAATGTTGCTGATCTGGTGCACGGTGCGCGGCAGCGGCACCGACGCTGACGACATGCCGGTGCGGATGCGAAACACCCGATCCTCCAGCCCCGAGCGGTCGCCGTACCACATCAGCGACAACTGGCTTTGCGGGTCAGTGGTCAGTTCGTATTCGGTGTCCCACATCGGGATCCAGAACGTCGCGTCGGGCAGGTACAGGTCCAGCCAGCCATCCCAGTCACGCTGATCAAGCCTGCGCGCCTCGGTGTGCAGCAGATCGGCGCAGGTCTGTGTGAGGTCCTGTGGCATGGTCGCCTCCTGGCGTGCGACGGCGCTCAACTGTTTGCCCCTTTGGCGCTCAAGGTTTCGAGCCACCAGCGGTGCTGGGCGGCCATGATCCCTTCGTCCTCCAGCCGCGTGCCGAAGGACTGCACTTCGATCCCCAGGGCGGCGGCTTCCTCGTTCGGCTCGTTGAAGTGCACGTGCTTCAGACCCCGCGACACGTCGTTCCACCGCGCCAGGCGACCCTTGTAGGCAATCTGGCTCTGGGTGAATTCCATGATGTCGTCCGGCGTCGCCATGCCGGATGCGTTGAAGAAATCCTCCCACTGGCGGATGCGGTGGGTGCGGTCCCTGGCGCTTTCGCCAACAGGCGCGATGCCGTAGATGGTGACCTCGGTCTCGTCCACGGAAATGGGCCGGAACACGCGAATCTGGGTCGAGGTCTGGTCCATCACGAACACGTTCGGGTACAGCAGCAGGTTGCGCAGGCGCGCCACCATCCAGTGCGCCTTCTTGGCGCCGAATTTCTCCGTGTACTCGGCCAGCTGGCTATAGTTCGGCCGGTCCGTGGGGTTGGGGAAATCCCCCCACAGCATGACGTGGCCGTGACCCAGATCGAAGAAGCCGCCCTGCTTCTTGTCGATGCCGCCGACCTGCATGGCCTTGACCGGGTCGGCATCGCCGCGCAGCTTGCGTCGGTGCTCTGTCGTCATCACGTAATTGCCGTGCGTGGCATACAGGTGATAGCCGTCGACGCCGTTCTCGGCCTGGATCTTCCAGTTACCCTTGAAGGTATAGGTAGACGAGCCCTTGAGAATCTCAAGCCCGTGCGGGCTCTGGTCGGCCAGCAGGTCGATGTAGGTCGCGGCCGGCCCCAGGTGCTGCTCCAGCGGCAACACGTCGGCGTTCAGGCTGCCAAAGATGAAGCCGCGGTAGCCTTTGACCTGCGGCACCTTGGTCAGGCCGTAGTTTTTCTTGTCGAAGCAGTCCGGATAACCGGCGCCATCTTCCTTGAACACCACCTTGGCGTCGCCGCGGGTATCGAATACCCAGCCGTGAAAGGGGCAGCTGTAGTCGGCCCGGTTGCCGCGCATCTCGCGCACCAGGGTAGTACCGCGGTGTCCGCAGGCGTTGATGAATGCGTTGATTTCGCCTTCCGGGCTGCGTACCAGGATCACCGGCTGGCGGCCCATGAACAGGGTCATGAAATCGTTGGGGTTCGGGATCTGGCTCTCGTGGGCCAGGTATATCCAGTTACCTTCCCAGATTCGTTCCATCTCCAGCTCGAACAATTCCGGGTCGGTGAAGATGGAACGGTCCACCCGCACCACTCCGGCCTCAACCCGGTCGTCCAGATATCCGGCCAGATTCACGTTGCCGGCAGTACTGCGTGCGTCCATCGAATGATCCCCTTGCGTGCGGACGGGTGCGCTCGGAATCGCCGGGCGACTTACCTTTCGCAGTGTGGCCAGCTCCGTTGGCAGCGTCTTGACGGCGGTCAACATCGCCGACGAACCTAACGCCCGTTGACGTTGTGCTTCGGGCGGGGCAGCATGGGCGATCCGGTGTGCCACAATCGACCGGCGACTTCCCATACCGCAAGGGCCAGACACCATGAACTACACCAAGGACCAGATCGAGCAGGAAATCATCCGCATCCTGGAGCAGGGCACCGCCGCCGTGAAAAAGGTGGTCGATGCCTACGCCGCACGCCGCACGCCAGAGCGTGACATGAACTGGCTATGTATCCAGATGGGCAAGGAATTCGGCGCCATCCTGCTGCATGCCGACCTGGGCAAGGCAGCCATTCGCGGTGGCATGGACGGCCGGGCCATGGACGAGAAATTTCAGACCATCAAGGAAGAGGTCGCCCACTACCAGGGCTACTACAACCTGCTGAACCGCACCATCGGCAAGGACACCGAAATCCCGGTCCAGCACATCTACAGCTATGTGCTGGCCAACCTGGGCCCGCACGGCATCGAGGCAGACGCCCCGATGCTGGCGCAAAAAGACCGCTGGCCGGCCAACTTCAACTACATCGCCAACATGGGTGCCTATGCCAAGGGCAAGCACCCGTGGGTGGGCCGCGTGCTGAGCGCCACCGGCGAGGGCGCCGCGGGCGGCTGGCACTGGGCCATGAGCCAGTTGCCGCCGATGGACGACTTCTTCAAGGAAGCCGCCAAGGTGCAAAAGGGCATCGCCATCGACGAGCTACGCCACGGCCCGCAGGAACTGGCCGGCATCTGCGACGATTACTCGCCGGACATGAACATTGACCTGCCCGAACTGTTCCGCGAGCTGCGCCACGCGCGCTACCTGGAAGTGCTGCAACGCAACGAGCAGTTCCTGTACCCGATGAGTGACGAGGAAATCGAGGTAATTCATCAGGAACTGATGAATGACGCCATCGAG